>JAHWJO010000111.1 GCA_019348365.1 Armatimonadota bacterium
GACCTTCTATCCCCCCTACCAGACGGTCTGGCGGCCTCTCTGTTACTTCAGAGAGACACAGGGAACAATTTCAGTCGATGGACGATCCATAAAATGTAGGTAAAACCCATCATTATACGGGTGAGGGCTGGCTCATTCTGTAGACGTGGCTAAGCAGCTGTAGTGTCAAAGAAGGATTGCAATGGGTACGCTTACACTTATCGGAGAAATAGGTTTACAGAAATGAGTCCAAGGATGGCACTCCCTATCGCCACTTCGCCCCACCCCCTATCAGAAGATCAAAGGGAATCCTGCTTCACTTCTTTCAACGTCCCCTCGGTTCGCGGCACGGCGCGCGTGGTACGACGCCGTGTGCTGGAATTCGCCCGTCATCTGCCTCTATCAAAAGGCGACCTTCAGTCCATCGAGATTGCCGTGGGAGAAGCGACGGTCAACGCCGTCCGTCACGGCTCACCCCTGGAAGGGGTCGATCATCTCCAGGTCACCTGTGAGTATCAGAATGAAATCCTGACGATTGAAATCAGCGATCAGGGAAACGGATTCATGCCCGCCAATGTGCCCTGCCCCGTCGCCGAGGATCTGAAATCCGACGGGTATGGGATCTGTCTGATGAACGGGCTGATGGACCAGGTACGGTTTAGCTTCGGTCCCGACGGGGGGACGACCGTACGCATGGTGAAGCGAGTTTCACCCGTGCCACAAAACTGAGATCGTTCCCCCACGCCCCCTGAACTTTCTCTTCCCCTCGATGATCACCGGAATGAGGAGCAGGAAACGCGCGCCTTCCGCCGAAAGTCCCTCTGACGCCTCTCCCGCAAATGACGAGAGGGAGGGCCGGCGCTTCGTTTCAGCTTCCGTTCCACACTCCCGGCGGGGTCGATATAATCACCCGACCCGCCGCGACTCCGGTCATGACTGAGAGATCAGGAGGAGAGATTCATTGACTAAAATCAAGCAATCCCTGTCATGGTGGTGCTATGCCCGCAAGGTGGATGACCCAAGCCGGCTCATCAAAAAGGCGGCGGAGATCGGCTACGCTTCCATCGAGATGCTGTCGGAGGACCTCTGGCCGCAGGTGAAGGATGCGGGGATGGAGATCGCCATCATCGGCGGGCACGGCACCCTCACGAACGGCCTCAATAAGCGGGAGAACCACAGCCGCATCGCCGATGAGCTGCACAGGAACATCGACAAGGCGGCGGAGAACGGCATCCCCAGCCTGATCGCCTTCAGCGGCAACCGGGAGGGCCTCTCCGACGAGGAGGGCGCGGAGATCACGGCGGAGGGCCTTCGCCCGGTGATGCAGCACGCGGAAGAAAATGGCGTCACGATCTGCATCGAGTTGCTGAACAGCAAGGTGAACCACCCCGACTACCAGTGCGACCGCACGGAGTGGGGCGTCAAGGTCTGCAAAATGGTCGGCAGCGACCGGTGCAAGCTCCTCTATGACATCTACCATATGCAAATTATGGAGGGGGACCTCATCCGCACGATCCGTGAGAATCACCCGTATTTCGGGCACTATCACACGGCGGGCAATCCGGGCCGCAATGATATGGACGAGACGCAGGAGATCTACTACCCGCCGGTCATGCGCGCCATCGCCGAGACGGGTTACACCGGATACGTCGGCCATGAGTTCGTACCGAAAGGCGACGTTTACGAGGCGATCCGCGCCGCCTACGAGACGTGCAACGTGTAGACGGTTCTCTGAACCTGAAATAATGACCGCGTACTTCCAGAGGACTTTCTTGGAAGTATCAATGGGCCAGTTGGCATGAGTAATGCCCTTTACAAGCCGTTCAGAGGGAGAAGCTCGGAGCAGCCGAGGAATGGGCCGTCTTGTATAGCCTCTCAAAGCGGGTAAGGCATGGCGCTCTCGCGCCCGGTGCCTCCGGCCTCGTCGTTTTCCTCCCCATTCGAACGGCATTGGAACCCGGTTCCAGCCGCGAGCCGTCGCTTCCAGTTGCTCGATCATGGCTTCCGAGGTCTTCAGATCCCCTTTGTACCCGGCCTTCCGCTAGATTTGCATGAGGGGAGGCCGGTTCAGGTTTTGCGGTGGAGGTAAGCGGCGATGTTCCTTGCCTCCGGCTCCGTCACCCCGAGATCCGGCATGGCGGTGCCCGGTGCGAACCGCTGCGGATTCTGGACCCACTCCGAGAGGTGATCGGGCGTGTTGGGAAGCTGGCCCCCGATGTAAACCTGTTCGCTGAGATCGGTCAGGATCGGGCCCACCCGGCCCGTTGCGTCCAGGATGCCGGGGCTTCGGTGGCACGCGCCGCACCCGTATCGCCGGATGAGCGCCCGGCCCCGTTCCGGGTCGCCTCCCGGTATGGGCCATTCCGGTTCGTACGGCAGGGTCCGCAATCCATGGATCGCCAGGTACCCGATCACGAGCAGCGTCAGGACGACCCCGGCCCCCAACGTGATCCGGGGCAAGAGGCCGAGGAGATTCCCTCCTTCTTCCTGATTCTCCCCGGCCTTTTGCACCCTCTCCCACGGTTCCTGATCCTGTTCCGGCGGCTCCCCTTCGCCGGACAACTCCGGCCCCGGTGAATCCCGCCGGGCCTCATCCGACTCCTCTGCCGGAGGCTCCGTCTCGCCTTTCTTCATGGCTCGCCCCCCTCGCATACGGTAACGGCAGCCGCCCATCCTCCTGCCGCCGCGCTTCCCGGCAGGGCCTCGGCCTCGCCGGGCAAGGTTGAGGCATCTTCGGTCTCCCGGAGCCAGAGCGCGAACAGCCAGGTCGCCGCGAGCGCGTAAAGGAGGCATCCCGGAATCCACATGATCATCCCCGCGAGCTGCTGGTCTTCCAGCGGGGCGAGGTTCCAGAGCGGGGCCGTCGCCCCATAGTCCACATACCAGACGCGCGGCGAGAGGGCGAGGAAGATGCCCAGGGCGCTCGCGTGGAGGCAGGTCGTGAACAGGTAGAGCACCCCGGCCCCCCGGCTCATCCGCAGCCGTCGGAGCGGATCGAGCAGCACCCCCCAGAAGAGAAGCGAGGTCAGCAGGAACACGAGGTGCTGCGCGTCATGCACGAGCCGGTCGCGGAGCGCGGCCTGATACAGCGCCGGCATATGCCACACCCAGAGCGCAAGGGCGTAGAGTCCCCACACCGCCAGGGGCTGCCACACCCGGTATCCGGGAGCGTACCATCCCTCCGCGCGCCGAATCCACGGCGCGAGCGGTTGCCGCCAGCGCGCCGGCAGCGCCCAGATGAACGCCGGCACCGGCGCGCCGTACGCCAGCAGGGGCGCAGCCACCATCATCAGCAGCATGTGCTGAACCATGTGCGCGGACGACAGCACGGCGCTCATCGCATCCAGCGGCGACACCAGCGCGAGGAACAGGACCGCCATGCCCGCCCCGAATGCGGCGGCACGAGCCGTCGGGATCCCCCGTCCCACACCGGCCTGCGACCAAACCGCCAGCGCCCCCCGGGTGTAGAAGCCCCAGACCGCCGCCAGCATCAGCAAGAGCATCGGCTGGGTGTTCCACTCCCGCCACCACGAGCCGGGATCGGGAAGTCCCTCGCCGTGCGCCCTTGCGATCCCTGTTCCCATCAGCAGGGGGAGAGCAAAGAAAATTCTTATCCGAACGGGGGGTTGTATGAAAGACATCATCGATCTCCGCAGCCTTGCAGGAAATAGAACGTCGGGATCGTCTCAAAGGCGATGACGAACGCGAAAAGGCCGCTCATCAGGTAACCCAGCCGGTGATTAAACCGCGCGGCGTGGTCCTCTTCTCCCGGAGCGTCCTCCTCTTTCTCCTCCTTCTGCAACTCCCGTTCCCTCCAGCAGCCGACCCATGTAGAGGCGGCCGCCAGCGCAAAGGCGATGACGCTCGCCGCGAGCAGCAGCCAGGAGGTGACGGTGATCCCCAACCACTGGAATGTCGGCGGCCATTGCACACAGCCCCACTCCGAGATGAGGTAGATCAGCATCAGGTGCAGGGACCACGCCGCCGCCCCGCCCATCAGGGCGAACCACTGGACCGGCTCGCTCTCTCCCCTCCGTTTCATTGTCTGTTGCGTCAAGGAATCTGCCCTCCAGGTCCCACAATGGTTTTGGCCTTCGCCCCGTCGCTCACCTCCGTTCGCGACGGCCCCTCTCATAATCTTGGGAGAGGGGATCGAGATGCATGACTCTTCTCTCCGGAGGAAGGAATTCTTTCCGGATACCCCACTCCTCACCGATCCGTCGTTCCCACATATTCGTACCCTGACTCGGTCCTATATCGGTCCTATAGTGGAATGAACTCAACAGATACCTCTCCCAATTCTGGGAGAGGGCCAGCGCGAAGTGCGGGGGCGAGGGCCGCCCCTCCTGCACTACACGTACGGCGAGAGGAACACCACCCCATACACGGCGATCCCCAGCACGGCCAGGAAGTACCAGAACATCGCAGTGACCTGCATCTGCACGGGCATGAAATGCTCCCGGTCCTCCGGGACGCGCCGGTAGCGGTAATGCAGGCCGAGGTTCAGGAGCATCCCCACCCCCACCAGCCCGCTCATCAGCCATTGGATCAGGTAGAACATCGAGCCGTAGGCGTTCGTCCGATGGGTGAACTCCAGCCCACCGAGGTAGGCGTAGAGCGCCCAGATGAACGCCGCTCCCAGCAGGAGCGTCCCGATGAGACCCCCGCTCACCTGCCACTCCTCTCCCCGTTTGAAAGCTCGGCGCGCCCAGAGTTGCGGCAGGGCGCTCGCCGCGAGAAGGCCGTAGGCGACCCCCGGCATGAGCAGGTCCGGGCGCGGGATGCCCCCCTGCGGCCACGTCGGGGAGTAGAGCCGGAGATAAAAGTAGGAGTAGAACAGCACCGAAAACATCAGCGAGACCGTGGAGATCTGGCCCACGATCCCCCACCACGGGATCGACTTCTCGCCCGTCGTGAAGACCGGCAGGCCCGACTCTTCCTCCAACGCCGGCGCGCTCTCGCGGATCTTTTTCAGGTACGCTTCGTGGGGCCACAGCCAGACGATGATGCTCACCAGCGCCAGCAGGATGCAGATCGCCCCCACGAGGTACAGCTTCAGCAGCGCGCCCATCGAGGCCACGGTGATCATCAGGGCGGCGAAGGAGGGCGCGTAGCCCCCCTTCGAGAGCGGCTGGATCGACTGCGGCAGCCCGTTCAGCACGTCCACCATCAGGATGCCCCGCCACGTCTCCGGCTTGTTGGCCGTCGCGCGGCTGGCCCGCTCGATCCGCTCGTCCTGCCGCTTCGACTCGTCGGTTTCCCAGCTGGGGTGGCGGCTGTACACGGGCGGGATCTGATAGAACATCGGTCCTGGCAGAGGGGAGGAGATCGCCCATTCGAGAGTGTCCCCGCCCCAGGGGTCCGCGCCTGCTCTCTCCCCCTTTCGCGCGCTGACGATCACGTTCGCCACCGTCAGCAGGAAGCCGAGCGCGAGGAGGAACGCCCCGACGGTCGCCACCATATTGTACCCGTCGAGGCCGAGGCTGGAGGGGTAGGTGTAGACCCGCCGGGGCATCCCCAGCAGGCCCATCATGTGCATCGGGAAGAACGCCACGTTGAACCCGATGAACGTCGTCCAGAAGCTCCATTTGCCCATCCGCTCGCTCAGCATCCGCCCGTTCAGCTTCGGCATCCAGTAGTACAGCGCGGCGAGGCACGGGAAGAGCACTCCGCCGATCAGGACGTAGTGGAAGTGCGCCACCAGAAAGAACGTATCGTGTACCTGCCAGTCGAACGGGACGATGGCGACCATCACGCCGGTCAGCCCGCCCAGCACGAAGATGAACAGGAAGCCCATCACCCAGAGCATCGGCGTCTTCATCGCGGGGCGGGTGCCCCAGAGGGTGGCGATCCACGCGAAGACCTGAATGCCGCTGGCGATGGCGATCATGAGGCTCGCGGCGGTGAAGAAGCTCATCGAGAGCCAGGGGATCCCGGTGGCGAACATGTGGTGCACCCACAGCCCGAAGCTCAAAAATCCCATCAGCACGATGGCGATGATGACGTAGGTGTGCGCGACGAGGGGCCGCTTCGCAAAGACCGGCACGATGGACGAGATGAATCCCGTGGCCGGGATGAACATGATGTAGACTTCCGGGTGCCCGAAGAACCAGAAGAGGTGCTGCCACAAGAGCGGCTTCCCTCCGTGGTTAGGGTCGAAGAATTGCGTCCCGATCTCGTGGTCCAATTCCAACATCATCGTCGCCGTCAGGAGGGTGGTGAACGCGGCGACAATCATCACGCCGGTGACGAGGATCGTCCAGGCGAACAGGGGCATCCGCGCGAGCGACATCCCCGGCGCGCGGATCTTGAGACAGCTCACCACGATCTCCAGGCCGGAGAGGATGCCCGCGATCTCCGCCATGCCCAGCCCCAGCAGCCAAAAGCTGGTGCCCAGCCCTGTGTACTCCGGCCCCGACAGCGGCGGGTAGGCGAACCAGCCGATGGTCGGCACGTCCCCCAGGGCGAAGCTCATGTAGAACATCAGGCCGCCGGAGAGGAACGTCCACATCCCGAACGATGACGTGTTCGGGAACGCCATGTCGCGGGTGCCGAGCATCGGCGGCAGCAGGATCATGATCAGCCCTTCCAAAAACGGCACGATGAAGAGGTACATCATCGTCGAGCCATGCATGGTGAAGAGCTGGTTGTACACCTCCGGGCTGAGGAACGTATTCTCCGACACCGCGAGCTGGACCCGCATCAGCAGCGCCATCAGCCCGGCGAGCAGGAAGAAGACGACGGAGAAGAACATGAATCCAAAACCGATCGGCCCGTTGTCAATGGTGGCGAACCATTTGAAGAAGCCTTTCGGCCCCGCCCATGTCTTATTGAATTCTTCCAGGTCTCCGGCGTAGTCGGCGGGTTCCGGCGGCGCTGCGGTCGAGGACATCGGGACTCCTGTGACATTAAGGCTCTATCCAGAATCGCTTGGATCGAAGGGGTTGCCGTAGTTCCGGCGATTAAAATCGCGGCTACAAGGGCACGAAGTCGGCCTTCGCCGACTCCTACCTCAACCTTCAACCTACACTCCTTCTGCTAGTGCCTATATACAAGCGGCTAGATAAACGTTAGTAGGGTCTGAAACATCTCCAGTTTTCATTTTTTATCTATAACTTTGTGAACATAGGCCTCCGGCGGTCGGATATCCGAGGGACTCGTTTTCGCGCGGTGAACGAACTCGTCGATGCAGGGCGGGCAGCAGAACCGGTACGTCTTTCCGTTCACGACCCACGCGAACCGGGGGTTGGCCTTTGTGTTCGTGATGGGGCAGACACGGTCCCCCGGTGCGGGACGGAGGATGTGTTTCGCCATGACCCCTTTATACTTCTCGGCGGGGGGGGCGGTCCCATTGGCCCGGATGTCGGCCTTGGTGTAGAGGCCGCCCGCCGTCCGGTAGAGCCGTTCCTGTGCATCGGAGGGAGCGGCGGCGGGCATGGCGGGATCGGGTGCTTCGGTCTTCTCCCCGTTTCCGTTCGCAGCGAGACTCCCCTCCGGGTCGTGCATATCTTCCGACGCATGGGAGTCGTCATGCCCTGAAGGGGCGTTGCCGTATCCCAGGCGGAGCCGCACCCGATGAAGCCGTCCCTCGAGGGGGAGGGTCAGGGAGAGCGTCACGGGCGCGCGGGCGATCTCCGGAGGGAGCGTTCCTGCGAACACCGACGCCTGACCGGCAGCCTCGCCCGGCTGCGGCTCCGCCCTGAGCGTGACCGGGTGGGCCTCCAACCCGCCGTCCGGCAGAGCGTCGGCCCGGATTTCACGGATCGGGATCGGGTTCAGCACCGCCTCGTCCTCCCCCAGCGCGTACAGGCGGACCCTCCCACCCGTCTCCCGGACGGCCTCGACGTGCCCCCGCCCGACGACCTGCACCAAGCCGCCGTGCGCGCTCCGGTGGTCGTGCGGGCGGCTCGCGTGGTCCGTCTCCGCCGCGAGGTTCATCAGGCGGACACCGCCCGATGCCGCCCCCGCGAGGGCGAGGAGCGCCGCCGGAAGGTAGAGCAGGATGCGGAGCCGCGTCGTGGGCCGCGCCGAGGGCGAATTCCTTCCCGTCATTTCGGCGCCTCCAGGTAGCGAACCAGGGCGTGCAGCTCCTCCGGGGCCAGGAACGACCGGGGCATCAGGTTCCCCGGCTTGATTCGCTGGGAGTTCCCGATCCACCCTCCCAGATGGCCGGGAGTGTTGGGGATCTCCCCCGCCCCCAGCGAGATGCGGCTGCCGAGGTGGGTCAGGTCCGGCCCCACCCGGCCCACCGCCGCCGTGCCACGGACCGTGTGACAGTTCTTGCACCCGGCCTGCATGAAGACCTCCTGACCGGGCAGAAACGCCTCCGGTGCGGGCCGGGGAGTCTGCCGTTCCGCCACCCATGCGCGGAACGCCTCCGGTGGGAGCGCGACGACGTAGAACGCCATCTTGGCGTGCTGGAGGCCGCAGTACTCCGCACACTGCCCCCGGTACTCGCCGGGTTTCTCGGCGGCGATCCAGAAAGTGTTGGTGTGGCCGGGGATCATGTCCATCTTCCCGTTGAGGCGCGGCACCCAGAAGCTGTGGATCACATCCGCCGACTTCAGCACGAGCCGAACAGGCACGCCGGTGGGGATCTGGATCTCGTTGGCGGTGACGATGTTCTGATCGGGGTAGCGGACCTCCCACCACCAGCGGTGGCCGATGACCTCGACCGTCAGGGTTTGCTTCTCCGGCAGCCGGAGCGCGACGGTCGTCTCCAACGAGGCGATGAGCAGCCCCAGCAGGATCACCGTCGGCATGGCGATGCCGCCGAGGATCACAAAACGCGTCCCCCCCAGAGGCGGCCCGGTCCCCTCCCCCGACGGGCGGCGGTACACGCCCAGGAGAAGCAGGACCATGACGAGCAGGAACACCGCCGTGAACGCGCCGCACATGACCCACCAGAGCCACGCGATCTTCGCGGCGGCCTCGCTGGCGGGGTGCAGGGTGGACTGGATGCGGTCCCCCTCGCATCCCCCCAGGAGAAATGCCGCGCCGAGGGCGGGAACGGCCCACACTCCCCGTGCGCGCAGAATCCGTCCGACTCCCCTCTTGAGGGAGGGAGGCATCGTCTCTGTCATGGGTTGGAGAGGGGGAGATTTCATAAGAGGGGTCTTTCCGAGGGCTCCCCCTCACTCGCGGGGGAACGTCTGCGCGACCAGCACGAACGCGGCGAGTCGCTCCAGCTCCTCCTCGGTGAGTCGGTCCGCGTAGCTCGGCATGGGGACGCCGTCGGGAGGATGGGAGATGTAATTCCGCAGATAGGTGTAGGAGTACCGGGCGTCGGTGCGGGCCAGGTCCGGCCCCACCTGCGGGCCATGTCCGGCGACGGCGTGGCAGGTGTTACACCCGTACCGGGCGAAGAGCCGCCGACCTGTCTCGGCTTCCGGGCTCAACCCTTTGGCCCCTTCCGGCACCGGCGGCGGCTCCGGCGAGGGCCACCCCGTCCACGGAGAGGAGATCCGCAGGCTGGAGAGGATGACGAGCGCGAATGCGAGCAGCACCACGATACCCACGGCGTAGGGCCGCTTTCGCCACCCCCGGTTCGGGCCGCGATCCACGAACGGCAGGCTCACCAGGGTCACGAACAGCGCGATGGGGAACAGGACCTGAAAGGCCGGGGTGACGGCGGGGGGCAGCAGCGCGATCAGCGCGCTATACCACGCGAACCACCACTCCTCGTACGGCATGGCCGTGCGGACCAGGTTCGCCTCCGGATCGAGATGTCGGGGCCCGGCCAGCACCGTCAGGGCCACCGCCAGCAGGAACACGGCGGAGACCATGATCCCCATACGCGCCATCGTGTCGGGGAAGAATCGCTCCCCCAGCTCCGGGTGATGGGCGTGTTCCTTATACTCCTCCTTCTGCTCCTCGGCGGTCTCGATGGGTTCATCGGTCTCGGCGGACAGGGTCGTGCCGTGCAGCACCACGAGGTACACATGATACCCCACGGCGAACATCAGCAGGAGCGGGATGAAAATCACATGCACCGCGTAGAGACGGGTGAGCGTCAGTGCCCCCAGCTCCCGACCTCCCTGAATCAGTACCACCAGCTCGTCCCCGATGGCCGGGACGCGGTAAAAATGCGTCAGCGCCACGCGGACCGCGTAGATCGCCCGCTCGTCCCACCGCAGGGTGTAGCCGATAAACGAGATCGTGATCACTGAGAAGAAGAGGACCACGCCGATGAGCCAGGTGCCCTCGCGGGGCGGCTTGTAGCCCCCCACCGCGATCTGGCGGAAGAGATGGACGAAGAGCATCACCACCATCAGCCCGGCGCTCCAGTAGTGGAGGCCCCGCACGAACCACCCCAGCGGCTGGCGGTGCGTAATATATCTTACGCTCTCGTAAGCCCCGTCCGGCGTGGGGGAATAGGTGAGCGTCATCACCGTCCCGGTAGCGACGAGTACCGCCAGCAGCATCGTCAGCGTCGTGCCGTCCCCAAAGTACCAAGGGTCTTTCGGGACCCGGCGGTGGAGGAACTTTTCCTGAATCAGTTGAAGCCCGAAGCGGTCCTGCGCCCATTGTCGCCAGTTCGAGGCCATGCCGTCCTTCCTCAATAGGTCGTTGGATCGTTGGGTGGTGGGGTCGGTGGGACGTGCCCTCCCCGAGTCGGGGGTGGTTAGGGGGGTTTTGGCTGGGGCATGATCAAGATTCGGGGCTTTAGGTGCCACTCCCCCAAACACCCCAACACCCAACCACCCCACCCCGGCCAACCAACCCCGGGCCGGAGGACGATCCGTACAGCACACGGCGGAACACCCGGCACGTGCACGGAAAGA
>JAHWJO010000553.1 GCA_019348365.1 Armatimonadota bacterium
CGACGGCTTCCGCTGGATGCTGGGGACGGAGGCGGCATCCGTTTCTTGCCGGACCCATACCTCCCCCGCGATCCGCTGCCGGGGGGAGACGGACGCGCTGGCGCAGATCGCTTTTGCAAACGGCGCCGGGGCCCAGCTCATCGAAAGCTTCTCCTCCCCCGTCTCCCGCACCGAGACGGTGGTGATCGGGGAGGAGGGAGTCCTCGTCCTGAACTATCAGGGTGCGCTCCTGTTCGACCCGGAGCATAGGAAGGAGCCAAAAGAGCGATGGGACAACCCCTACAGCGGGGGTGACAAGCCGGAATCGGCCTACCGCTGCCTGGAAGAGCTGCTGGCGGCGGTGGAAGAAGGCCGCGCGCCGACGAACAGCGGGGAGGATAATCTGAAAACGGTCGCTCTGCTGGAAGGGGCGTACCGTTCGGCGGAAACGGGGCAGGGGGTCCCATTCCGGCCCGGAGGTCTCCTGTGAAAAATGTAAAGCTCGCGTTCTCCAAACCGACGGCGGACCCCGAGGAACAGCGCCTCCTCTTCTCGCGCTTTCGTGAAGCGGGATACGACGGCCTCCAGCTCAAAGCCGGGCAGTACCAGCGCTACCTGCGAAACCCCGACGGATTCCTTGAGGAGTGGGGGAGCGAGCCGGGAGCGGCGTCCGCCCTGATCGCGGGAGGGCGACTGGACCCGGAGGGGAGCGCCGCGCTGCGCGATCTGATCGCGTTTGCCCGCGCCGTGGGGTCGGAGCGGATCGTCTTCTGCCATGGCGTGCCGCGCGAGGGCCGGACCCCCGAAGAGATTCGGGAGTATGCGCGGATTCTTTCCGATCTCGGAGAGGAGGCCCTGACGAGCGGCGTCCGGCTCTCGCTGCACCACCATTACAACCAGCCGGTGATGCATCGTGAAGACTTCGACGTGTTCTTCGGAGCGGCGAAAGAGGGAGCGGTGGGTCTGACGGTGGACACGGCCCACCTCGTCAAGTCCGGGGTGACGGATATCGCGGAGCTCCTTCGCAGCTTCCGCTCGGTGGTCGATAACCTCCACCTGAAGGATATAGCGGAGGGGGAGTTCCGGGTGCTGGGCCATGGCGAGATCGATTTCGCCCCGGTCTTCGCGGCCCTCCGGGAGATTAGGTACGAGGGATGGCTCTGCGCGGATGAGGAGAGCGGGGCGGACCTGCTGGGCGCAATGGGTTCCTGCCATCGCTACATCACGTCGCGGCTTGATGAACGCCAGGGAGAAGCGCATGGGGACGAGACTCGCCGGTAAAACGGCCGTGGTGACGGGATTCACCTCCGGGATCGGACGGGCGTGCGCCGAGCGGTTCGCGGAAGAAGGGGCGAGCGTGGTCCTGAACGGCTATCCCCGCGAGCGCGGGGAGGAAGCCGTCGAAGCGATCCGCGCGGCGGGGGGGACCGCCGCCTATTGCGAAGCGGACGTGCGAAAAGGCGAGGACCTTCAACGTCTCATCCGGTACGCCATAGAGACGTACGGCAAGCTGGACGTGCTGATGAACAACGCGATCTGCGGGCGGAGCGCCGCCGTCCTCGACCAGGAGGAGAGCGATTGGGACGAGGTGTTCACCGCCTCGGTGAAGGCGTGCTATCTCGGCAGCAAATACGCCCTGCCGCACATGATCCAAAACGGGGGCGGGTCCATCCTCCATACCGCATCGGTCCACGGGCTGCTCGGCGGGGCGCAAGGGGCCGCCTATGACTCCGCCAAGGCCGCGATCATCCACCTCGCGCGGCAGATGGCGGTGGATTATGGAACACACAACATCCGGGTGAACGCGCTGTGTCCAGGGCGGATCGTCACCGAGGGCAAGGTGGAGTTCCTCAAGCGCCACCCCGAAGAGGCGCGCCGCCAGAAGTACGTCTACCCCCTGGGCCGCCCCGGCACCTTGCAGGAGATCGCGAATGCGGCGCTCTTTCTGGTTTCGGATGAAGCGTCGTTCATCACCGGCCACGCGCTGGTGGTGGACGGCGGCCTGACGGCGCAGCTGCAGGATTCCGCCGCCGCGCGGGCGGAAGAAGGCCTGCTTCGGGAGATAAACCTCACAGGTGAAACGGCCTCAGAGTGAGCTGACCTGGTACTCCGCGCTCTCCAGCCACTCCGGGCGGATCTCCACGCCCCATCCCGGCCCCTCCGGGAAGGCGATCTTCCCGCCCTCCACGCGAGGGAACGGCGCGTACAACCCTTCCGCCCACGACGAGTTCTCGATGGAGTATTCCATGAACCGGCCCGGGTTCGGGATCGCGGTGAGCAGGTGCATCGTGAAGACCGCCACCAATGAGGGGTTCGCCGCGTGGGGGGTGCAGGGCTTCCCCGCCTCCCGCGCCATCCGCGCGACCTGGAAGGCGCGCGAGAGGCCGCCCACGTAGCAGAGGTCCGGCTGCACCACATCCACCGCGTCCGTCCGGATCATCCGATGGAACTGGCTGATCCAGCAGTCCTGCTCCCCGCCCGCCACCGGGATCTCCAGCGCCTCCGCGACCTGCGCCGTCCACTCCAGCTCCTGAAACGGGCAGGGCTCCTCGAAATGGCAGACCCCGTACTCTTCCAGCATCCGCCCCACTTCGATGGCGCGCTCCGGGCTGTAGGCGCTATTGGCATCCACGTAGAGGATCGCGTCGTTGCCCAGGGTTTGCCGTGCGGCTTCCAGGAGCGCTTCGGTGCGGCCCGGCCACTGGTCGGCGTCCTTTCCTTGCCTGCGCCCGATCTTGAATTTGAAGGCGCGGAAGCCCCGCTCCTCCTGAGCACGCTTCAGTCGATCCGCCTCTTCTTCCGGCGAGGTGTCCCGGCGCATGCTGGAGGCGTAAACATCGAGGGGCCGGGGCGTCCCCCCGAGCAGCTCGCAGATGCTCTTGCCCTCCGCCTTGCCCCGCAGGTCCCACAGCGCGGTATCGAGCCCCGCCAGCGCGCGGCAGAGATGCGGGCCTTCCGTCTTGTACTCTCCCTCGACGCACCGCTCCACCACCGCCCCGATGTCCGACGCCTCCTGCCCCAGGGCGTGCCGGGCGAGCTGGCGGTGCAGGATCAGCGCGGAGATCCCGGCGTTCGAGGGCGCGGCCTGCCCCCACCCTTCTGTGCCATCGTCTGCCCGGACCCGCACGATGGTGACGGGCTCGCGGGTGTAGGTTTCGATACTATGGATCTTCAAGGTTCACACTCCCCGTGTGACGAGGTTTCGGCGTGTGCTGGGGAGCTCA
>JAHWJO010000112.1 GCA_019348365.1 Armatimonadota bacterium
ATTAGTCGTTCACTCCGATATGTGAGGAACTCCCCGCCAGGTCCCGCTCCCGCCGGATGGGAGGGGGAAGTCGCTCTTCTCCTTCGAAGCGGCAGAAATTCAGCATGAACGATACGGCGAGGCCGTCGGCCCCGGACCACGGACGGACCTCTCCGAACCGGCCCTCCTCCCGGTCACGATCCTGAACGCGCTGTCGCTTCCCCCCCGCGCCTCAGACCGATCCGCGGGATCAGATCGTGGAGTACCTCTCCTCCCGTCCGGTCCTGCTGGTGCTGGACAATTTTGAGCAACTCGTGCCGTTCACCGCCACCGCCGGCTCTCCGGCGGTGAGCGTGCCGGTGAAGTGGAGCGTCTCTCCGGCCACCGGCGCGGGCTCGATCCACCCGGACACCGGCCTCTACACCGCCCCGGCTTCCGTCGCCGCCCCCAGGCCGTCACCATCACGGCGACGGCCCCGGACAACTCGGGACGGGCCGCCACCGCGACAGTCACCCTGATCCCGGTCATCGACGCCGGGTTCCGGGTCACCCCCTCGACGGACACGCTCTACCCCGGCGAGACCCGCCAGTTCGGCACGCTCCCGGCCCGCGCGGTGGTCGGGTCCGTCAACGGACGGCGAAGGCGGAGGACAAGGGGGTGAAGGCCATCATTACGGCAGTTGCTGTCGGCACATGAGTCTTTTCCTCTCGAGGATCAAAATTCGGTTGGTATTTCCTTTTAGAAGGTTCTTAGAAATCTGCCTCCCAAAGCTTTCTGGTAGGATGAGGATCCCTACTATCTGCTATTCACAATTCAAGGATAAAGAGATCGGGGCAAGGCGGCATAGGTCGAAAGCCCTATTTTTCTTCCTCTCCGGTCGGGCAACCCGAACGCCGTCACGAGTGGTGATCAAATCCGGATCGGTGAAGTCGGCTCTCAGATCAATGGCGACCTCGGAGACGTCCGGGGTGTAATCGAGGCAGTATTCGTCCGCCCTCAATGAGCGATAACAAGGGGCCGGGTGTCCTGCGCCGGGGTGGGGGCAGGGAGCAGCGTTGCGGCAGCGATCCACGCGATAGTGATCGCAAAATTTGATACACATGACATAAATGATGGGTAAGAAGAGATATGAGCGATGGATACGAGGATAGCAGCAGAGAGCTTTGAAAAGGAGCTGTCATCCGATGATCACTGGAACAAAGGTCCACACCTGTCGCAGATGCGCGAGCTCAAGATCAGTCAGGAATGGCCACAACGCCTGCGCGAGCCACAGTATCGGTGTAAGGGCTGTGGTCACCGGGCGGTCCTGGAGCCGAAGGTCCGCTACACGGAAGAGCGAAGGCGTTGATCCTTAAAGCCTACCAGGAGTGGCCGAGCATGCGAGGCATCCAGCGGATCTTTGGGGTCTCACGTCCAGTGCTGGCGGGGCGGCTAAAAAGGGGGTGAAGATGCATCCTCCTCTCCAGCGGACGGTGGAGCCCGCCCGGCCGGGTGACGTGCTGGAGATGGATGAGTTCTGGACTTGTGTGAAGCGGAAGACGGAGAAGCGGTGGCTCTGGGCCGCCCTGTGCTGGAGGACGAGACTGATCGTCGCGTTCGTGATCGGCGACCGGAGCGAGAAGACCTGCTGGCGGTTATTCCTGAAGCTCCCCCCGGAGCATCGAAGATGTCGCCGCTACAGCGACTTCGGGAAGGCGGATCAGAGTATCAGAGGGTCGGGGCGACCGACGAGAACCCGTGCGTGGGGAAAGAGACGGGAGAGTCGGCGCACATCGGATGGCAGGGCAACACGCTCCGGCAACGACTGGCGCGTTATGCCCGCAATACGCTCTCCTTTTCCAAGAAGGAGAGCTACCCTCAGATCGCCACCAAGATGTTTGTCTTCCGGTACAATGCTGATCCTCCCAAACCATTAGTTAATTTTTAATCCCTCTCTAAAAAGGATCAACGGTCTCAATGAATCCCGAAGATATTCTCTATAGCCGGGTTCCCGGTCGGGTGGATTTAGCCGGTTTCGGCACGGATCTTTCCCCGTACCGGGAGGAGCATGGCGGGCAGGTGGTGAGCGCCGCCCTCCGCATCTACTCCCACGCGATGCTGCGCCCCCGCAAGGATCCCCATGTCGTCCTCCGGCGGCTGAACGACGGCGTGGAGTTCTCATGGCTCCAACCCCGCCATCTCCCCCTGGAAGGGCCGCTCATCCCCTTCCAGGCCATCGTGAATCGGCTGGATCTGGACCGGGGGTTTGACCTCTGGGTCGGCACCGATCTCCCTCTAACGGGTGGACTGGCTGCGGAAGCCTCCATGGGAATCGCGGTCCTGTCCCTTCTCGAAGAGTTCGCCGGACGGCTGGTGGAAGCGGAGGAGCTGGCGCAGTTGTACTACACCGTTCAGCGTCACGATCTGGGTCTGTCGGTGGCGCATCACGAGCCTTACGCCTGTGCGTTCGGAGGGTTCAGCGAAATCGAAGTGGACGGAAAGAAAGCGACGAAGCGGAACTTTCTCGTTAAAGAGTCCGTGCGATTGTCGTTCGAGGAGAACGCCGTGCTCGTTTCCATCAACGATTCCCCCTCCGCGAACCCCGCTTTCCCGGAGCTTCAGGCGATCTGCGCCGAGTCGGGAAGTCGGGGGACGGCGATCCAGCACCAGCTCAAGGCCGTGACGCAGTCCGTGAGGGATACCCTGGCTGCCGGAGACCTCCGCAGCTTCCCCACGTTCCTGGATGAGAACTGGCAGATTTACACCGAACTCTATCCGTCGCTCCCTGACGCGCGAGTGCGGCATCTCATCGAAGTCGGGCATGGGGCGGGAGCGCGGGGCGGTACCGTATGCGGGATCTCCGGGGATTGCCTCTTCTTTTTGTGCGACGACCTGGAGATCCGCCACCGGGTCGCGAAAGCCCTGACCGACGAGGGTTGCACGCTGCTGCCGTTCCAATTGGACGAGCTCGGCGTGCGGGTGTGGAGACAGCCGCAGTTGAATTCCTGAGCCGTATCAGAGAGGGTCCTATGTTTGAAGCCTGCGTATTCACCGATGAAGTCGCGCCGGAATTCCCGGAGGCCGTGCGCCTCGCTGCCGAGGCCGGGGCCCGCATGCTGGAGATCCGGGGAAAGCTGTTCGGGCAGAATATCCGGGAGCTTTCTCCGGAAACTGTGAACAAGATCCGCTCCGTCTGCGAAGCGCATCAGGTGGGGATTGGCTCGCTGGGATCGCCCGTCGGCAAATGCTCCATGGACGATCCGGATGAGATGGAGCAGCACGGGAGGATCTTCGAGCGGATGCTGGACCTCTCGGAGGAGCTGGACTGCCCGATCATCCGGGGGTTCGCACTGTGGGCGCCAAATCACGGCAAGGATTGGGTGCGCGACCTGAATCCCTACCTCGACCGCATCGCCGAATTCCTCATGCCCAAAGCGGAACAGGCCGCCGAGCGGGGCGCGGTGCTGGCGCTGGAGAACGAATGGGACACCCTGATGGGCTCATGCGCGGAGGCCCGCCGCATCGTGCAACATCTCGGCGAGCCGGAGGGACTGGGCCTGGTCTGGGATTTCGGCAACAGCGTCATCCTGGGCGAATCTCCCTACCCCGAAGGGTACGAGTTGATCGTGCCTTGGCTGGTCCACGTTCACGTCAAGCCGAATCCGAACGGCACAGCGAGCCCGCTGCCCGGCACCGACGATGTGACGCTGGGTGAGGTGCTGTCCCGACTCTGGAACGACGACTACGAAGGGTGCATCAGCGTGGAGCATTTCCCCGGCCCCGAAAAGACCCTTCAGGCCGTGCGGGACGTTGTCATGTCGATTCAGGAAATCGAGGCGGCCTCCCGCCGCGCGAGGGATTAGAGAGCGCTGAGTTCTGATTCCTCTTCCCCAAGGGGAAATGGCATTCTCATACCCGATGAGTCATGCAAGTGCGCCATGTGCGGTGGGAGTAAACTCCTCCGCTAGGTGGCCTTCGTTCCACTTCGGCCCAGTGTCGGCCTTCGCCGACACTACTGAAGCCAGGCATAGAAATAGGGCTCAATTCTTTTTCCATTTGGTATCATTTCAATATTTGGAAGAGATTACTGTAATCGTCCGTCCAGATTCGGAATCCCTCCCGCCACTCCAGCGTCTCCGTGACACCGGCGAAGGCCGGATGACGGAACAGCTCTCCGCGCTCCGTCAATAAGGCCCAGGAAGGGCCGGCTTCCGTCACCAGCCGCGCTTCCTTGCCCATCGCGTCGGCGGCGCGCTCGATCACGGGACGCAGATCCAGGTACTTGTTCGAGATATTGACGGCGAGGACGCCGTCTTTCTTCAGATGCCGGAAGTACTGCTCGAACGCTTCGCGGGTCAACAAATGCACCGGGACCGCATCGCTGAAGAACGCGTCCATCACCAGCACGTCGAAACGCTGGTTCGGCTCCCGTTCCAGCGCCAGGCGGGCGTCGCCGGGGACCACCTCCACCTTCGCCGGGGTGTCTCGCAGGAAGGTGAATTGCTCCCACGCCATGCGGATCACGAGCGGGTTGATCTCGTACATCCGGAAAACGTCGCCGGGCCGTCCATAACTGGCAAGAGACCCGGCGCCCAGCCCGATGACTCCCACCCGCTTCGGGCCGCGACCCTCCCACGCGCGGAAGAGCCGGCCGATCCCCGTCTCGGCGGTGTAGTAGGTCAGCGGCTCCCTCCGATGCTTCGGGTGGAGGTACTGCCGTCCATGGAGGATGGAGCCGCTGTAGAATTTGCGGACGGCGCTCTCGTCAGCTAAATTCCCCTCGTCCTTCACACGCATCATCCCGTAAAAGTTGCGGGCGCTCCACCGGTATCCGTCCGTCGTTCCCTGAGAGACCGTGAAGAGATACGCCAGCAGCACGAGTACGGCTCCGGCTTTCACGAATTCGGCGGGAGCCCGCCACGACTTTTTGGGATAGCGATACAGCGTCAGCCATGCGAGCAGCGCGCAGCCCGCCAGCGCCAGGGGGAGCTCGATATAACCGACGAAGAGAAGAGGCGCGAGGACCGCCACGAACAGCCCGCCCAAGGCCCCGCCCAGAGAGATCATCAGGTAGAATGACGTGAGGTGGCGCGGCGGCGGCTTCAAGCGGGCGATCTCGCCGTGACAGAGGATGCAGAGGACGAAAAAGCCCAGCGTGAACGGCAGCAGAATGTCGCGGGGAGGGGCGTAGGTGAACTCTTCGGAGAGGAGAAAGGCCATCCCCCCCAGCGCCGCCGGGGGGAGGAGGAGCGTCAGCCGACTCCACCGCCATCCCGCACCGCTGAAGCAGACGATAAAACTCAACAGGTACAGGCTGAGCGGCAGGATCCAGAGGAACGGTATGGATGCCACGTTGTGCGAGAGGTGGTTGGTCACGGCGAGGAGGAGCGCCGACGAGCAGGCGGCGTAAGCCACCCAGACGAGATGGAGCTTCCACGAAGGCCGGTCATCCTTCAGAGGCTCGGCGAAACGGTCCCCCGGCGCTCCCCCCTCCCGGAGATCGTGCCGGGAGCGGAAGGCGAGGAGGCCGCAGAGGAGCGTGAAGAACCCGTATCCCACCGACCAGAAGAGAGACTGCTGCCGGGTGGTAAGGAGCGGTTCCGCCAGGATCGGGTAGGTGAGCAGCGCGAGCATGGAACCGGCGTTGGAGAGCGCGTACAAGCGGTAGGGGAACGACTCTTTCGGCGAGGCGGCCGTACGGCGAGCGGCGTACCACGCCTGAAGCAGCGGCCCCGTCGTGGAGAGCAGGAAGTACGGCAGGCCGACCGTGACCGCCAGCAGGAGGAGGATTCTCAGGGTGGGGTCTTCGGAACCGGTCGGCTTCAGGGTATCGCGGGGCAGCACGGGCAGGAAAGCCAGGCTCAGGCCCAGCAGCGAGAGATGGAGGACCGACTGCGTCTTCGGGCGGAGGTAGCGGAAGCTCCCGTGAGCGTAGAGATACCCCAGGAGGAGGAACGACTGGAAGAAGAGGATGCACGTCGTCCAGACCGCCGCCGACCCGCCGAACCAGGGGAGGATCGCTTTTGCGAGGATCGGCTGCACCTGGAAGAGCAGGAACGCGCTGAGAAATATCGTTGTCGCCCACATCCACATTCCGGTTTCTCCATGCATGTCATCATAGAGGTCGATCCGACCTGAAGGGCGAACCGTAACCCTGAGCCTTGCCAGAGGAAGGGAAAGAATCCTGCTCCCCTCCCGGACTCCGCCATTCGCCCGCCGGTGGGCGGCCCCACCGTTCCTCTTTCACCAGCCGTCCCGCCGAAGAATCCCGGCCATCGGGGTGAACAATGGGGATGGGATCGGAGTCCTAAATCCAAAGAGCCTTTCGGGGGGAGAAGTCATGGGCTTCTCCTTCCCTATTTTATCGAGCGGTTTATCTCCAGTATACGGGGAAAACAAATGGTTGAGGGATTTGGGACCGCACTATTCATGTCGGTGGGATGGATGATCGCGGGGTTGCTGGGGTCCATTCCGATTCTCCTGTTGTTTCGATGGTGGAGCGAGGGGTACCTCGCCGCGACGGAATTCTTCGGGATCGCCGCCCTGTTCGTCGTCATGTTCGCTCTGCTCATCGCCCCGACGCCCCCGGTAGGCAAGCTGATCGTCTTCCTCCTTCTCGCAGGCTGCTCCATCGGGCTCCCCTTTATCGTGCAAACGCTGGCGAAGCGGGATTCCCGCTCTTTAGAACAGGAAAGGGAGGCGGAATTCCGCGCGGCCATCGAGACCCAGCCCCGCAACATCGCGGCGCGGGAAGAGCTGGCCCGGAATCTCTACAAACAGGGCCGCCGGAGCGAAGCCATCGAGGAGATGGAGAGGGCGGTCCAGCTCTCTCCCCGAACGACGCAGGAAGAACAGCGACTCCTCAAGCGCTGGCTTCAGGAGCGAGAGGCAGAGCCGAATCCCATCTACATCTGCCGATGGTGCCGGGAGGAGACCCCGAAGGACCGCCCCACCTGCATCCATTGCGAACGGCCCACCCACGCGGTGCGCGAGCTCGCGGATGCGGTGAAGGCGGACTTTCCTGCAACCGTACGTACCTTTTTCCTGCTTCTCCCGATCCTTATCATCGGAGCGTTTATCATATCGATCCTGAGCGGCTTCGCGAAAGCCTTCCTGATCGCGGTGATGATCGCGGGGGCATTGTTCTGGACACGATCCAGACTTTAACGTTTTGTGGGTGTACCCGGCGAATGAATTCGCGGCAACAACGGCACGAAGTCTGCCTTCGCGGAGTCCCCCTCCGGAATTCTCGAAATTCGAGTGAGGTTCGACTTATGCAGAAACTCCCTTCCATGTCATTCCGACTCTCTCCCATGTCATTCCGAACGGAGTGAGGAATCTGACCCCGAGGACGAACGACTCTCTCCGTTACAACAGCCTCTTTGTTGAGCCGATAGACTCTTTTCCGAACGGCCAGATCCCTTGACTTCGCTCGGGATGACAATTAAGTACGACTCGGGAGGACAAGAGGTGGTGACTTGTGCGTAAGTTTTGTTGGGTTCTCCTGAAGAGGTCGGGCTGAGGATAGAGTTGCCGAAGGGCGACTTCGTGCCGTTGTTGCCGCGAATTCACTCACCGGGTACTCCGTTGTGGTAAAAAACCGGGCAAACATGGAATAAAATAAAGAAGTGCGTCGATCCGGGAGGGGAAACCGGTCAAACGGCAGAAAAATATAGACAAGGATATCCGAATACCATCCCTCTATATGCCATGCCCCTCACCTGTCACCGTTATTCCAAACTGCCCCGTATTGAATGTTTTACTCATTATGACTTTAGAGACTCCCCCTGCACTGAAGGATTATACCCTTTCCAATGATCGTCCCTCGTCTCCCCCTACGAATGAGCTGAGGCGATTGGTTGTACTTCTGGCGCTGGTGCTCTGCGCCCACCTGTTGGTCGCCTGGGTGAGTCGAAACGGCCTGATCCAAGATGACTCGGAGAGTTACGTCCTCCTGGCGCGCAACCTGGTCCAGGGGAACGGATACGTCTTTGAGCCGGGCCAGGTTCCCACCGCCTGGCGTGCGCCGGGATACGTCGTTTTGATGAGCGCCGTATTCCGGGTGGCGGGTGAGTCCCTGATGGCGGTGCGGGTCGTCCACGCCTTTCTCTGGGTGTTGACGACCCTGTTCGTCTACCTGCTGGCGAGAAAAACGGTCGGGCCGCGCGCGGCGTTCTGGGCCGCAGGCATTACCGGGTTCTATCCGGAATTCCTGGGTTTCACGGGGCTGATCTGGTCAGAGAACCTGTTCATCTGCCTCTTTGTCGCCGCGTTGTACGGCCTCACCTTCCTGAGAGAAAAACGTCCGCTGGCGCTCTACGCCGGTATCGGGATCCTGCTGGGCGCGGCCATCCTGACCCGTTCGACGGCGGTGGTGCTGCTTCCGGTGATCGGGTTCATGGTGTTCTATCGGGGTTACAAGGCCGATACGGCGCTGCGGGCAGGGGTGGTGACGGTCGTCACGCTGCTGATCGTGGGAAGCTGGACCGTGCGGAATTGGAATCTCCATCACCAGTTCATTCTCGTCGAGAGCAACGTGGGCTACAACCTGTACGTCGGCTACCGGCCCGATACCCCGATTCCGTTCGCGTGGAAGAAGCTGCACACCGCCCGCCACGAAGACGACTACCTGGGCCTGGTGGACGGGAAGACGGAAGGGGAGCAATACGCCACGCTGAAGAAAGCGGCGCTGGAAGAAATCAAAGCCCGCCCTCTGCGTTCCCTGGCGCTGGCCGTCGGTAAAACCTTCGATTTCTGGCTGCCGGATTTCTTCATCGCCCGCAACATTCAATCCGGAGCCTTCGGACCCGGCTACTCCTCCTTCTGGATCCCGGTGTTGATCCTGAGCGTCAGCACGAGTCTCGTGGTGTATCTCGCGAGCCTGCGGTTTTTACTCCGTAAACCGGCGGAGTGGTATATCCCGGTGTTTCTCCTGCTTCTGGCGCTCTACACGCTGCCGCATTCGCTGGTCTACGGGGCCAGCCGTTATCGCTTGCCCCTCATCCCTGTGCTGATCCTCATGGCGGCCCCGGTGCTCATGAACCTTTATGATCGAGTCAGAAGCCAAAAAACACCGGCTTGATCCTCCTCCTTCACCCATCGAGAGAGACTTCCACCCGCTGCCGATCCGGCGTCTCCGATACCATGCGGCCATCCACGTACACCCGCATCCCCTCTTCCTTACGGTACGTGACGCGCACCCAGTGCCCCCCCGCCGGGATATGATCGGCGGTGAACTGCTCCAGCGGGAACGGGAGCGGGTCCACCACCAGCCGCTCCTCCTCGATCTGCACCCCCGCCACGTACTTTAATATCAGGTCGGCGATGTAGGAGTGCATGTAGTCTTCGGTGCCCCGGAAGAAGGGGGCCTGCGCCGTCACCGGGTTGTAATACTCATACGAGGTCGGGCGGCGGGGGTCCTGATCCAGAAACAGCATCCGGATGTTGCGCGTGAGGAGCTCGACGGCCTGACCCTCCAGGCTCCGGTCGAGGGTCTGGGCCGCTCGCGCCAGCGCCTCCGCCACATGGCTGTTCGTCATCAGCCACGTCCGCCCGTTCCAGGGGCAGACCATCCGCTTTCCTTTCCATTCCCCCACCGCGCTGAAGGTCGGGTCGGAGGCGCTGGTGGAGGGCACGGGCCAGGGGGTCCAGAACTCGTCGGGATGGAAGAGGTGCTCCGTAATGGCGTTGAGATGCTCGGACCCGGCGAGGTCGGAGAGGAACGGGTAGAAGCCGACGGCGGCGAGGGAGGGGCACTGCTCAAAAGATTCCGGCAGCACGTCCACGAAGAAATGGCGGTCGTCGTCCCACATCTTCTCCCGCACCGCCTCGCGGGTGGCATCGGCGGCGGCGCGCCACTCCTCCGCCTCTCCCTCTTGGCCGAGTTTCCCCGCCATCCATTCGAGAGCCCGCAGCAGCTCGTACAGGTAAGCGGTCGCGTCGATGCCCTTGAGCTGGAACGGCCCCCAGTCGTCCGCGCCGGGCCGCGCGAAGAGATACCGCGCCATGTACTCCTGCCCCGTCTCGGCCTGATCCACCACGTCGTACAGGTGGGAGTCTTCCCGATCCCGTTCGGCCTGGAAGTAGCGGGCGTAACGCGCGAGGGCCGGGTAGACCTCCCGCAGAAAGCCGTCGTCCCTGTGATGGGCGTACAGCTCCCTTACGCACTTTCCCCAGTTCGCGTGGTAGAAGCCGCGCGGAGCCTCTCCCTTCCCGGTCAGGATCGCGCCGGGGAACCGCCCGTTCTCCTCCTGGTTCGCGATGAAATTCCGCAGGCTCCCCATCGCCAGCGCCGGATCGTGCATCCATTTGCACTCCAGCATGTGGACCTGCGCGCTGTAGGAGATGGCGTGACGGAACCATCCGGCGTTGATCCCCTCGTAGACGCAGGGGTGCGGCAGCCGCTCGGAGAGCGCGAAGACCCGGTTCAGCTTGAGGCCGTACCAGCGGTACCAGAAATAATTCTCCAGGAACGGGTCGTCGCAGCGGAATTCCGGCACGGAGCGGAACCAGGACTCCCAGTTGTCGGCGCTGATCTGGATGGGGTCGGTGGAGGAAGCCGCCGCCACCGCGTTGTCCCGCGCCTCCTCTTCGCTTTCGGAAATCGCGCACGCCGCCACAAAGTCCACTGTCTCGCCGGGGGGAAGCGCAATCTCGAAGTGAAGCGCAACGTAGAGCAGCCCGGCGGGGTTCACCCCCGCTCTGTCATTCTCCTCGTTGTCCAGCCGTCCGTTGAACGATTCGTAGAAGGGGGTCAGCTCCCACCGGGGATGGTTCGGCCCGCCCT
>JAHWJO010000554.1 GCA_019348365.1 Armatimonadota bacterium
AGGATAAACTCTGCACCAGTGCCGGAGAAGAACAGGACGGAACTCCCCAATTTCCCAACCCCCCAATTCCCCAACAACCCCTATCGTCGTGCGTCCAATCCCTGCCATGAGTGCTTCCAGCCGTTCGGGGCGGCGCTCTCCGCGTGGAAGCGGTCGTCCTCCCGGCGTGAAGTGAGGGGATACCCGTTCTCGTCCTTGAGATACATCGGCTCCATCATCCCGCTGTCCACCAGCGTCTGGAGGGAATCGGGGAGGTCGCCGTAGGCGAGCCGGTAGGCGTACACCGCCCGCCCGATCCCCATCCGCACGAAGTGGGCCTCGTTCTCGTTCTTCACCGCGCGCTTCGCCTCCGGAGGCAGCTTCAGGAGCTTCAGCATTTCCACGCCCAGGTAACCCGGCGCCCTCCCTCCCGCCGTGCTCGCGGCGAAGCCCAGCGTGTGCTCTCCCGCCTCCAGATCGAACGTCCCCAGGAGCAGGTCCGTCTCGTCGCCGTCCGAGGCCCGGAACTCCACGGCGCGCTTCACGACCTCCCCGTCCAATTCGATGTCGAACGCGCCGTAGTCGGGGAACGTGAACGCGACGAGCCGGACGGCGTGCCGCCCCGCCTCCTCGACGGTGAAGGGCAGGCTCAAACGCCCTTCAGGGGAGTCGTTCGGCCAGAAGAGCGCGGGCCGCCCCCCGAAGAACCCCGTGGTCTGTACGGCCAGCTCGGCTCCGCCGGTGACCTCGGCGCGTCGGAAAGCCCGGACGAGGAGGTGCTTCCGCCACGGCACGTTCCGCTCCGGCCATGGGGGCAGCTCCCCGAACGGCTTCGGCGCGCCCGTCTGATACCAGAACGCCACGCTGTTGAAGTAGTCGGGCCGCTCGATGTACCACGCCTCTTCGGGGATGTCGCGGTTCCCCTTGTGCTCCATCGTTACTTTTAAGGACCGCTCGAACCGCACCGGGTCCAAAACGTGCCAGCGGTAGCAGATGCCGGAATCGCCCCCGCTCCACCCCTGCCAGCGCGGTTGCCCGAACCAGATGCTCGTCCGCTCCCGGAAGCCCCAGGCATCGTTGAAGTAATCCTCGGAGCCGGTCCCCTGGAGGCTGGGGACCTCCTCGCCGTCGATGTAAAAGAAGTCGTCCCCCTCCCCGAACCAGCCGTCCTGCGCCATCGTCACCGACATCATCGTCCCGACGTAATGCCCCTTCCCTTCGATCTCCGCGATGAGGTAATCCCGTCCCATCACGGCGGGGTACTCCTGGCGGTAGCGGGCGTGGAAATACGGGGTGTCCGGCGGGAGTTCGGGCAGCTCCACCCAGTCCACCTGCCAGTAGAGGCCGCTGGCGCGGTCCGGATTGTCGTTCGAGATGACGATCCGCGCCGACTTCGCGAACGGCATCCGCCAGTAGCAGGAGAGGCTCCCCGTGGGGGACACCTGGACGGGCAGGCTCTCGACGACAGCGGGCCGCCCCTGTCCCACCGCGAAGAACTCCGCGAGGGGAGCCTCCACGCCCGGCTCCTCGCGCCCATCCCAGTAGATGCGGAGCGTGATCGCGTTCAGCTCGCCCACGCCGCCCGCGTGGCTGGTCATCCAGATGTGATGGATCACGCCGGGGCCGTTCAGAACGGGCAGCTCGAAGACCTGCCTCGGCGCGAGGCGGGTCATATCGAAGTTGCCGTCGTTCCAGTTCGGCTGCTCGTTGCTGGAGATGCGGCGGTTGCGCCCCGGCTGGGGCTTCATCAGGAAACCGAGAAGGTCGTCGAAAACAGGCATGAGAGTCTCCCGTGCGGGTCAGGCGGAACGGATCGAGCGGCAGGGGGCCCGGGCAGGCGTTCAAGCCTCGCCCCATACAGAACCTATCGCAACGATCGATGGATGGCAAGTGAAGAGGCGGGTCGGTCGGTTCAGCGTTGAAGATTCCGGTGGACCGTTCTCCTCCCTCCCCTCCCTCAGCAGAGGAGTTGAATCCCCCGGCGATTGTTGAGTACCCTTGAACCCGTAAGGAGGCCGCCGGTTTCACCGCTCTCCGGAAGGGACGCTCCCTGATCTCCGGAAGGTGCCGGGCAGGCCCTCGCCACCATGCATCACAAAGGGGGCTTCCGCATGCCGGGTACGCCGGAACACAAGCACAACAGCATATTTCCCACCTTCTTCCTGTCCGGGTTCGAGTGTTCCACCTTCTGCTGGAAAGACGTGGGGCGGCGCAATCTCATCGACGAAACCCAGCACCTCCGGCACGTGAAGGAGGACTATCAGCTCCTCCGCGACCTCGGCATCGCCGTCTCCCGCGAGGGCATCCCCTGGCCCCTCGTGGATCGCGGCGGCGAGTACGATTTCTCCGCCATCGACCCGATGATCGAGGCGATGAACCGCTGCCAGATCCTCCCCGTCTGGGACCTCTGCCATTACGGGTATCCCGAAGAGGAGGACCCGTTCACCGAGGCGTTCGCCGAGCGGTTCGCGCGCTACTGCCGCGCCGCCGCCGAGTACGTCATCCCGCGCATGCTCCACGGCCCCTCTTTCTTCACGCCGATCAACGAGATCTCGTTCTTCTCCGAGTGCGGCGGCGCGTGGGGCTGGGTCGCTCCCTTTTGTAACGATGAAGATACCCGGAACGCGCTTCGCACCTCGCTGTGCCGCGCGGCCATCGCGGGGGTGCGCGCGATCCGCGAGGTTGAGCCCGAAGCCCGCATGGTCCACGTCGATCCGCTGGTGCAGGTCGTTGCGCCGGAGAACCGGCCCGATCTCATCGAGAAGGCCCGGCACGAGACGTTCGTGGACACCTTCTACGCCTGGGACGTGATCGCGGGCCACCGCCACCCTGAATTCGGCGGCTCGCACGAGATCCTCGACATCGTGGGCGTCAACTGCTACGCCTTCGGCCAGATGGAATACAACGAGCAGGGTCCCCACAAGGCCCTGAAGCCCCACGCCGAGGGAATCGTGCCGCTGTACGAGCTGCTGGAGCGCGCCTGGGACAACTATCACCTCCCCATCATCATCGCCGAGACGAGCGGGCTGGGAGAGGGCCGCCCTGCGTGGCTCAAGGACGTGATGGAGGAGTGCCTCGCCGCCGTGGACGACGGGATCGATCTGCACGGCGTCTGCCTCTACCCCGCCGTGGACATGCCCGACTGGCACACCGGCGAGTGGCTCCACATGGGCATCTGAGACGTGGAGGAGACGGAAGGAAACCTGAAGCCCGT
>JAHWJO010000113.1 GCA_019348365.1 Armatimonadota bacterium
CTCCAGGCAGTTTGCTCATTCCTCTCCCTGATCTCTTACCGGCTAATCAATTACGTATGCGAGGGGAGGGTGATGCTGGGAAAGATCGTGTGAGCGTCCCAGGTGACCGCTCCCTGCCGGGCCATGTTTAGGAGGGTCGGCATGGGGCTTTGCCGCATCACGGCAGGCTTGCCCCCGTCGAAACTGACGATGAAGACATGCTCCACCGGCGATGCGGCCCAACTCCGGCTGCAGAGCCCGATGAAGGCGAGTAGGAGTAAACGGCGAGTCCAACGAGTCATGATTCATCCTTTGCGACCGGGGAGCGGCGGGGTTCCTCTTCCCCCGGCCCTGCTCCCGTACAGGCGGAGCGGCGTTCGCTCCGTCGGTGTCTATCATATCATTTCATTTGCCAAAATAGGGAAGCGGGGGCTCCGCCCACCGGCTGTCGTGGTAAAAATCTCTCCATCCTCCGGCATCCCCTGTCTTTGCCTTCCCGAAGGAGCTCCGAACCGTGAACGATCCCCATCACCCGATCTACCATTACCAGCCGGGGAACTGGATGAACGACCCGAAGCTGTTCTTCCACAACGGTGAGTACCACGTCTTCCTCCAACACAACCCGAAGGAAGCCGCCTGGGGCAACATGCACTGGGCCCACGCGAAGAGCACGGACCTCGTCCACTGGACGCCCCTGCCCATCGCCCTCGCCCCGACGCCCGACAGCCCCGACGCGAAGGGCTGCTGGACCGGCTGCGTGGTGGAGAATGACGTGAAGATTCATATCCTCTACACCGGAATCACGCCGGAAGGCAAGCAGGTCCAGTGTCTCGCCACGAGCGACGACCTCATTGAGTGGGAGAAGCATGCGGGGAATCCCGTCGTCTCCGAGAAGCCGGAGGGGTTCGGGGACTGCTTCCGCGACCCCTGCGCCTGGAGAGAGGGCGAAGAGTGGAAGATGATCATCGGCTCGGAGGTGGGCGGCGTGGGCGGCGCGGCGCTGCTCTATACATCGCCGAATCTCACCGACTGGACGTTCCTCCACTCGCTGTTCACCGGCAGGGCGGAGGAGACGGGACACGACTTCGAGTGCCCGGACTTCTTTCCCCTCGGCGGCCGGCACGTCCTCCTCACCTCGCGCGGCCAGACCTTCTGGCACGTTGGGGCCTACGACGGCGAGCGGTTCCACCGGGAACGATGGGGCATGACCGACGGCGGCAGCTTCTACGCCGCGAAGACTCTGGAAGACGATAAAGGCCGACGCATCCTGTGGGGCTGGATCCAGGAGCGTCGCACGGAGGAGGAGCAGAAGGCGGCGGGGTGGAGCGGCGTCCTCTCCCTGCCGCGCGTATTGACTCTCCTGCCGGACGGAACGCTGGGGATCGAGCCGGTGGAGGAGCTGCAAGCGTTGCGGGGTCGTCACTGGCGTTTCGAGCACCTGGAGATCCCGGCGGGAGAGGAATCGCTGCTCCTGCCCGAAGTCGAGGGGGATGCGCTGGAGGTGCGGGTCCGGTTCGCCCCGGCGGACGCGAAGGTATACGGCATTCTCGCGCGGTGCTCGCCGGGCCTGGAAGAGCGGACGGAGATCGTCTACCTGCGGGAGGATGAACGGCTGGGAAATGCGCCGCTCGCGCTCGGGGAAGGGGAGGGGCTCGACCTGACGGTCTACGTCGACCGCTCCGTCATCGAGGCGTTTGCGAACGGGCGAGCCTGCCACACCAGCCGTTTTTATCCGGAGCGGGACGACAGCCGCCGCATCGGCCTGTTCGCGCGAGGCGGGAGCGTGAAGATAGAAACAGTGGACGTATGGGAGATGAAGCCCATCTGAAGCCCTTATGCTTCAAGCCCCGCTTACTATCAACGCTGGAGAATCTCTCATGGGCTATTACGTCCGTGTGTTTTGTACCGGTTCGGAAATTCCGCCTCTGAATGCAGTGCTGGAATGGTGCGCGAAAGAAGGCGTTGAATTAAAGCCGGATGAGCATTCTGGAGATGTGGATCTCACCTCGCCGGGCTGGTATGCCATTGGGCTCCTTTACAAGGAGGAGAATTCGCCCCTTGTGGTTGACTTGAATCGAGGAGTGGGAATAGTAGATTGCCTCTTTCAAGCGGAGATCAATGAATTTTTGGAATCTTTGGAAGAAGCCGAGGACTCATCCGGAAGAAGCAAGGTACTCTCCCACCTGAAAAGCTCAAAATATATCGTCGCTGTCCAACTGCTCAATGATATCGATGATGATGGATTCCATGCGCTAGATACCTTTACGCGTTACTTCGTGGAGAAGTGTGGCGGAATGGTACAAGCCGATGGGGAGGGTTTTTATGATGGGGATCGGCTGATACTGGAGTGCTGATACTGTAAAAAGGGTAACGCCCTCTCACCCAGCAGGATCACACGGCTACCACCTTTCTACGCCGTTCTGCTCAGAAACCCGAAACTAAAAAACAAGAAACTGTAAACCAGGTTTAAATTATGCCCTTCACCCTTCGCATTGCGTTTCTGCTTGCCCTGATATCGGTTCTGCTCCTGTACGTCGCTCCCCCCTCTTCGGGGTACCTTTATCTCCTCACAACCGAGACCCTGCCCCGGATGCGGAGTCCCTCCGGCGCGGAAGCCATGCGGAAAGGGATCACCGCATCCCGGTGGTCTCGCGACTGGGTTCCCCTTGCCCCGGCTCAGGCAAACCGCCGCCTTTCCGCCAAGAACGACCGAACGGCACTCGAACAGGATCCCTCTCTCCTGCTCCTGGGCCGCTACTGGTATCAGCTGGTGGTCCTCTATAACGGGGGCGCGCTCGTGCTCGTCATGGGTCTGATGGCGTACATGCTGGCCCGGCTTTCGTCCCGACGGTTGTCCTCCGCGCCGATCCCGCTCCTTGTCGGTCTGATCCTGACGTTCGTCTTCATCTATCCTTTTGAGAGGAGCGCCTACCCGCCGGATGCGGAGTCGGTGGGGGTTCACACGACGAGCTTCATGCAGGAAGTCTGGACCGCTCCGCTGGGCATCTTTGCGGCGGCGCTCCTGGCCGCGTTCTTCCCTTTTGCCACAGTCGATCCCCGACCGACGATGTATCCCCGGTTCATGGCGCTCCTGCGGGACTTGAGTTTCTTCGGGCTGGCGCTGCTGGCACTGGCTTTTTACCTGATCGCCCTGAAATTGCAGATCGTGGAGCATCCGTATCGCGCGGATCTGATGAGATCAGGGATCGCGGCGGCGACGGGTTATCCGGGGCGGTAGACGTTCCGCGCCATCGTAAAGGAATCGTAAGCGGCGTACAGCTGGAGCCCGGTGAACAGGATTCCCAGCAACGCGAGCTGGCCCACTCCCGTCAGTGCCGGAGAGGAGGGCGTGATCTCCTCTCCCGTGGGGCCGGTCATGGTGGAGACCGCTCCGGCCACGGACTGGAACAGCCCGACCACCGCCGGGACCATTCCGAAGAGGAGGAGGAGGGCGATGCTCCCGAAGATGAGTCCCTTCACCCGGTCGCCCAGAAAATAATGCCCCGCGCCGGGGAAGACGAGCGAGAGAAAAGCGACGACGACCGGATTCCGGTCGGTGCGAAGCTCCGCGCCGGAGTCGGTGTAGGCGGGGAGAGGCGTGGAGCGGAGCACGAGCCGGGCCAGCTTCTCTTCCAATTGCGGGCGTTCGGGGTGCTCCCGGAGCACGGCCCGGTACACCGCTTCGGCCTCCTTGTCATCGCCTCGCTGGGCCAGCAGGTCGCCGAGAAATTCCCGGATGAACGGATCATCGGGATCGTTCTTCAAGGCGACACGCACCATGGCTTCCGCTTCGTTGATCTCTCCCCGGAGACGGTGGAGGTTCGCGGACATCAGGAGACGTTCGGTTTCAGGCGGCGTGGAGGAATCCATGACGGATAGGCGTTTATTTGTGTTCAGGAGGGGAGAGAAGCCAGGGAAAGAGCCGAGGCGCTTCGGCGGGTAGAAACACGAGAGTCTCGTTAACGTACGCTATCGCTTGGAAGCCCCGGCATAGACCGGTTCCTCGGGCTTTTCCTCCGCGCGTTCGGTATTGAGCTTCGTCCACAGGTCTTCGAGATCGTAATATTCACGCTCTTCCTGAGCGAAAATGTGAACGACGACGTCCGCGTAATCCAGCAGGATCCATGTGCCCTGCTCGTACCCCTCGCAGCGCACTCCCTTGATCCCATGGTCTTTCATCGTCTCGAGGAGGCCGTCAGCGATGGCGCGGCAATGGATCTTCGACGTGCCGGTGCAGATGACGAAATAGTCGGAGATGACGGTCTTGCCCCGGAGATCCATCACGACCAGGTCCGCCGCCTTCTTATCCTCGCAGGCATCCTGGATCAGTTTGAGCTTCTGTTCGGAATCCATGTTATATCCTTTAACATCCTCTCGATGAGTCTGACGTATCCTTTATACCCGCTTTGGCCCCACTTCCCTACTTTGGCCCCTCATCGCAGCTTCAAAAGTGAGTATAGAATAGGGGCAGCCACAGAAACAGGGGGTCGCGTAAGGATCTTTACGCCATAGCCGGTGGGTTGCGCCTGGGTTAAGGCCGGGTGAGGGGAAAGCCACACCAGGACGGTCTCAGACTAACAGGGACAATCGTAGAGAGATCTAGGGCGCCAGACTCAAGCTCCTGTATTGCAGCGCTTCCGCAATGTGGGCCGGGCTGATTGCCTCCGTCCCCTCCAGGTCCGCAATCGTGCGGGCGACCTTCAGCACCCGGTCGTATCCCCGCGCGCTGAGCCCCAGCTTCGTGATCGCCGTCCGCAAGAGCGACTCCCCCGCCGCATCCGGGACGGCATGCCGTCTCAACTCCTTGCTCGTCATCTGCGCGTTCGTCAGGGTTTTGCTGTTCGGGTCGGACGTGAACCGCCCTCGCTGGCGGTCCCGCGCGGCCCGTACCCGCTCCCGGATGCACGTAGAAGGCTCGGCGGGAGCACGGCCCATCAGCTCCTCGTGGGGGATGCGGGGGACTTCGACGTGCAGGTCAATCCGGTCGAGGAGCGGCCCGGAGAGGCGCGAGAGGTAGCGTTCCACCTGCACCGCCGAGCAGATGCACTCTTTGGTGGGGTCGGTGCGGTAGCCGCAGGGGCAGGGATTCATCGCGGCGACGAGCATGAAGCGGGCGGGGAAGGTGAGGGAACCGGAGGCGCGAGAGAGCGTTACTTCGCCGTCTTCGAGGGGTTGGCGGAGGACTTCGAGGGCTTCGCGCTTGAACTCCGGCAGCTCGTCGAGGAAGAGGACTCCCCGGTGAGACAGGCTGATCTCGCCGGGGCGGGGCCGGTTGCCCCCGCCCACCAGCCCCGCGAACGAGACCGTATGGTGCGGGGAGCGGTAGGGACGCTCCGTCAGGAGGGACGTGTGAGGGGGCAGCAAGCCGCTGACGGAATAGAGTTTCGTCACCTCCAGGGCTTCGTCCACCGAAAAGGGCGGCATGATCCCCGGCACCCTCCGGGCGAGCATGGTCTTGCCGGAGCCGGGAGGGCCGGAGAGGAGGATGTTGTGCCCGCCCGCCGCCGCGACTTCCAGCGCCCGTTTGACGTGCTCCTGCCCCTTCACGTCCGCGAAGTCCGCCCCCTCCGGCGCGCTCGCCAACAGGTTTTCCAGCCGTTCTCCCGCAATGGGCTCGCGGCTGCCGGGGTCCAGCGCCAGCCCCACCACGTCGGAGAGGCTTTCCACCGGGTAGACCGCGATCCCCTCCACCACCGCCGCCTCCCGCCCGTTCGCCGCCGGGACCGCCACCCGCGACTTCCCCGCTTCTTTGGCGGCGAGGACCACCGGCAGGGCGCCGCTCACGGGCCGCACGGTCCCGTCCAGCGCCAGCTCCCCGACCAGCGCCCACTCTTCCAGGTCTTCGGGAGCGATCTGTCCGGACGCGGCGAGGAGTCCCAGCGCGATGGGGAGATCGAGGCTGGGTCCCTCCTTGCGGATGTCGGCGGGGGCGAGGTTGACCGTCACGCGCTTGTTGCTGGGGAAAGTGTAGCCGCTGTTCTTGATAGCGGCACGGACGCGCTCGCGGGACTCCTGGACGGCCGCATCGGGGAGGCCGACGAGAGTAAAATGTGGCAGGCCGCCGGAGAGGTCGCATTCGACGGTGAGGAGGTAGGCGGAGATGCCGGACACGGCGGCACTGTAGGCGCGAGCGAGCATAGGTATCGGGAGAGGAATGGGAGGTTGGGGCGCTAAATTCCTGGTTTCAGGATATGGCCCATCATCTCAAAGTGCTGGTCGTAGCCAAAGACCTCCTCCACCGGATGCTTTTCTAAGATGGCAAAGGTGGTGCAGTCGGTGAAGGAGAGTTTACTCTCTTTATATTGGCGGAAGATCGCCTCTGCCCTTCCCCAATCTTCCTGTATGATGGAATGAATGACCAGGATTCCACTTGCTTCCGACTCATGGATTAGATCAAGGAACTGAAGCGCTATGGAGTGACCGACATCGTACCGCAAGCGTGTGATGACTTCATCCAGGATAAAATCAGTGGTGAAAAAGCGGGTTCGCCGATGAATAAGCTCCTGAAAATACCGGCTTCCCCTCTCATGATAACGATCCGTTGAGATCAAAACGGACAGCCATCCTCCGGCTTCCACCAAAACTTTCATGACGGATCGGTCTCGCGAGAGTCATGTCGTACCGACGAATCCACAGGCCCTTCCTCTGCCAAACCGACCATTCTCAGCAAGGGCCGATAGAGATTCCTGGGGGGATCTACAGGCTCCTCCCGAGGCGATAGATACCTGAGCAGGGCTTCCAACACGATTTCTTCTGCGGTCTTGTCTTCACGCCTGGCGGAATCGGATAATCGCTTTTGAAGATCCTCATCCAACTCCAACGTCACTTTTGCCATCATACGGTCCTCTCATCCATCATCTCTCCTCTGTTGGTCTGATGACATCATGGTATCACGATCCTACGAGCCCTTAAACGAAAAACGGCACACACAGGAGGCTCTTGGACCGCCGTATCGGGGAGGCCGGCGAGGGTGAAGTGAGGCAGTCCGCCGGAGAGGTCGCATTCGACGGTGAGGAGGTAGGCGGAGATGCCGGACAGGGCGGCGCTGTAGGCACGAGCGAGCATAGACGGCGGCTGGAAGGGGCAACGCGGGAAGGAAAGCCCTATTGATTCCGGTAGACCTGTTCTCTCCTTCTTGCGCCGATTCCTCTCTGTTGCTACACCGCCCTACACCGGCTCCGGTATCTGAGGAGCCACTGACATAAAAAAACCGCCGAATACTCTCGTTCAGAAAGTGATCGGGTGGCTCCATATCGTGCTTTCAAGAGAGAATCAGCCGGAAATCCGTTTCTCCTTCTCTCAAGCTTCATATGACTTTCCGGGAGATTGTTTCTGAGGCTGGAGCCCTCGGAAGCTAGCGTGGGATTCCGATGAGAGGAAGCATCCCTTTCATTTGTCGTCGAGATCCTCTTCCTCAATGTTGGATTTCTGTTGCTTTCCGTTCTCCGACGGATGCAGCAACCCATCCAGCCGCTTGCCGATCTCCGTCAGCTCGGACGTGAGCCGGTTGACTTCCACTCGAACGGACTCCAGCTCATCGGAGGGAGAGTGTGAATTGTTCTCCATCTCCGGCAGGGAGCCCTGATCCTCCCACAGCGAAGGGTAGGTCTGGCGGGCCAGCTCCGCCGCACGGCGAAGGCTCATCCCCTGGTTGATACACGCGTTGATGACCAGCGCGATCTTGACGGCGTTCGCGCTGTAACGGCGATGGCGACCGCTCTGCAGGACGGGCACATAGCCGACTCGAGTCCACCAATCCAGTTGCCGAACGCTGATGCCGCAGCCGTACGCCGCCGCCTTCACCCCGAAGGTGAGGCGCGGCTGGGCTTCCAGAAACAGGACCTCCGGATTTGGAACTTCTTTTGCCGTTTTCGCCAATGTGACCCCCATGATTGACTCCACTTCAGTCAGGTACCGCATACCGACACAACGATTCTCGAGCCTCGCTGCTGCCCCTCCGGCGGAGGGATCCTGCCGACCGCCCGGATCCGGAACCCCATTCGGCTCGTGTTCGTGATACCCGATTGAATCCGAATCTTTTTTACCCGGATTGTCCGAATATTAACGCAACAACCTCTACAATTGGTACGTTTTCTCAGGATGTTCACCTATTCTATACCATAAACCGATGCTTTCTCCAACCGAATATCCTTCCCTGCAAACTATTGAGCGCGAGGAAAGCGGGATGCCGGATCCATGCGTAGAATGTAAGGATGTAACGGCAGCCACCGACAGGCGCACCGGTACGCCGGCTCCTCTTTTATGATTCTCCTGCGCCAGTCACAGGTTCCATCCACGGAGGTCCTACTGTGCCCCGAATCGTGGTGGTCGGCTCGGCGAACACCGACCTGATCGTCAAAGTCCCTGCGATCCCCGCGCCGGGGGAGACGGTACTCGGCGGCGACATGGCCCGGGCTCCGGGGGGGAAGGGGGCGAACCAGGCCGTCGCAGCCGCCCGTCTCGGCGCGGAGGTCGCTTTCATTGGCTGCCTGGGGACCGATGATCTGGGTGATGCCTATCTCGCTCATCTGGAGCGGGAAGGCATGGATCTCCGGTTTCTCCGACGTGCGGAGGACCGTCCTTCGGGAGTCGCGCTGATCTTCGTGGGGCCGGACGGAGAGAACGCCATCGCGGTCGCGCCCGGAGCCAACGCTGCCCTCACGACAGCGGATGTAGACGCCGCAGAAGACGCGTTCCACGGAGCGGATACCGTCTTGCTCCAGTTGGAGGTGCCTCTCGCCGCCGTGCAGCGGGCGGCTGAGCTGGGGCGGCGGCATGGCCTACGGGTCATCCTGAATCCTGCCCCGTCTCCGACAACGCCGCTGCCGGAAATGTTGCTTTCGATGACGGACGTCCTCACGCCCAACCGTCACGAAGCGCAGGCCCTCTCCGGCACGGCGGAAGCTCCCGCCTCTGCCGCAAAACGTCTGCGTGGGGCGGGCGTGGGTGCGGTGGTCATGACGCTGGGGCCGGAGGGGGCATGGCTGTTATCGCAGGAGGGGGAACGCCGCGTGCCGGGCCGCAGAGTTCCGGCGGTGGACGCCACCGGGGCGGGGGACTGCTTCAACGGGGCGCTCGCCGTCGCGCTCTCCGAAGGCCGATCCCTCGAAGAGGCGGTCCGATGGGCGACGGTCGCCGCATCGATTTCGGTCACGCGGCTGGGGGCGCAGCCGAGCCTGCCCACGCGGGCGGAGGTAGAGGAGGCAATACAGGAAGGTAAGACAGGGATCAGTCGTAATACTGCGTATAATAGATAATCCCGCCGAAGATTGCCCCGATGAGCAGGAGATAGGGCAGGAGGGCGACGGCCACTTCAGCAAACGTGGCGTCCGGCTTTACAATCTCGTACACGACGTAGATGAAACCGGCGGCGAACCCGGCAAACACCGCGAGGTAAAGGAGGGGATGCAGCAGCGTCGAGGCATCGGGAATGCGGCTGGAAAGGAGTCGATGCCGGTGCTTCCGGGCATCGAGTCGAGCTCGCTCCGCTTCCGTCTCCGCAAGCGCCCGCGCCCGGGCCTCTTCTACACTACCATCTTCTTCCGGAGGCTCCATCGTCGCTCCTTTGGTATCCGGTCAGTCGATCACCTGGAACTCCTTCGGAGCGGAGGTCAGGATATCGCAGCCATTATCCGTCACCACCACGTCGTCTTCGATCCGCACCCCGCCGAACCCCTCGATGTACACGCCGGGCTCCACTGTCCAGACCTGGCCCGGCGTCATGAGGATCTCGCTCTGGGGGTTGAGCGCCCCCCCGTCGTGGACCTCCCGGCCCAGGCCGTGTCCCAGCCCGTGCCCGAAACAATCGCCGTACCCCTTCTCCTGAATGTACTCCCGAGCGGCGGCATCCACCTCCTTGCCGGGGATGCCGGGCCGCAGGGCGAGGAGCGCCCGTTCCTGTGCCTCCCGCACGACGGCGTAGATCTCCCGGTGCCGGTCGCTTGCGGGGCCGAAGACGACCGTGCGCGTGAGGTCGGAGTTGTAATTGTTCATCTGCGCCCCGAAATCCATCTTCACGAATTGGCCGCGCTCCAACCGGCGGTCGGTGGGGCGGGCGTGCGGGTGCGCCGAATGCGGCCCGAACGCGACGATGGAATCGAACCCGGTCTTATCCGCGCCCATCTTCCTAAGAGTGTAGTCCAGCTCGATGGCGACGTCTCGCTCGGAGACCCCCTCCTTCAGCGAAGAGAGGATCTGTGAAAAGGCGCGGTCGACCAGCTCGCACGCGCGGCGGATCGCCTCCACTTCCTCCGGCTCTTTGATCTGCCGCAGCTCGGCAACGAGGTCCGCCGTCGGCTGGAGGGTGACGCCGGTCAGCTCCTCCTGGAGCGCCAGGTGCTGGCCCAGAGTGATCTGGCCCTTTTCCACGCCCAGCGTGGCGATGCCGGTTTCCTTGATCCTCTCCACAGCGCAGGGCAGGAGCCGTTGAGAGCAGGCGATGACTTCGAATCCCTTGCACTCCTGCTTCGCCTGAAGATGGTACCGGGGGTCGGCGAAGAAGAGAGCGGCGTCGGGCGTGAGCAGCACGGCCCCGGCGCTGCCCGTAAATCCCGTCAGGTAGCGCAGGTTCTCCACCCCGGAGACCAGGTTCTCCTGCCCCGAAAGGAAGAGGGCGGAGATCTCCTGCTCCTCCATCTTCTGTCTCAAACGGTGAACGCGATTCTCCATGGAAACCCCTTGTTTGCGGGAAGCGATGACGGTATTTCACCGATAGTGTAGGGGATCACGGC
>JAHWJO010000114.1 GCA_019348365.1 Armatimonadota bacterium
GGAGCACGAGAGATTTGGCTGATTATACGCGTCGTGATTTCCTGGGAAGCACCTTTTTCGCCGCCGCCGGACTGCCCCCGACGGCCCACGCCGCATCTCCGCCGGAAATGGAGGAGACATTTGAGAGGTTCAGCGTCCGGTCGTACGTGGCCGCCGGGGATGGGAAGGCGGACGATACCGCTTCCATCCAGAAGGCCATCGCGGCTGCGCTTCAAGCCGGGGGAGGCCGCATCCATTTCCCCTCCGGGCGGTACCGGATCACCCGGAGCCTGAAATTCACCAGCATGGAGCGGGTGGACGTGACAGGCGCGGGATGGAGCACCCAACTCCTTCAGGAGGAGGACGAGCCCCTGTTCCTGTGGCCGGAAGGCGTCTCCTGCCGGGAGGTCTCCATCCGGCACTTCCGGCTCCTCTCGACGAGAAAAGACAAATCCCTCAATACCCCGATGATCGCGTGCCTGGGAGGGGTGGAGCGCTCCTTCTTCCAGCATCTCCTGTTTACTCACGAGGGGGCGAAGACGGGAAGCGGCGTCCTCACCCGCAACGTGGCCGATACCACCACTTTCGACCAGTGCCTGATGTGGGAGATCTCCGGGACCGGGATCGAGCTGGCGCGCGGTTCGGAAATCCGGATCTTCGGGGGGCGGATCACCGGGGACGGGCGCTTCCACCCGAAGAACGTCGGGATTGTCCTGACGGGGAACAACGGCGGGGTTCACATCGTGACCACCGACCTGATCGGCCTCCATACCGGCATGAAGGTCGGGACGAAAGGACAGACCTCCAACCGGGAGATCTTCATCACCCACGCCACGTTCGACAGCTCCCTTCACGGCCTCTGGCAGATCGACCATGCCTACACCAGCATCGCCGGCTGCTGGGCCGCCTCCTGCGACGAAGAGCAGATCCTGCTGGACGAGGGCGCACACGGGGCCATTCTGGCCGTCTCCGGGGGGACGATCTTCAACGGCGGGGCGTACGGACGACCCGGCGCCCACCACGGCATCGTCGTGAAGGCGGGGCGGTTCAGCCTCACCGGGGTCAGCGTCCGCCACAACAAAGGCGTAGGGATCTTGGTGGAGGGAGAAACGGTGAGGGATTATACCATTACCGGCTGCCGTATCCATAACAACGGTACCGGAGCGATCCTTTCCGGCCAAAGGTACGTGCTGTCGGGGAACCTGTTCACGGAGAACGAGACCCATCTGGTGGAAAAAGGAAAACCGAAGAAGCGAAAGAGCGGGAATCTGCTCACCTGACGATTCAGGCAGGATTCATGACGGCTCTATCGGGAAGTGAGTGGGTCTGATAGGGAGTGCCGCGACTGAAGTCGCTCCTGTGGAGCCTCCGTTTCACTCCGGCTGAGTGTCCCTACAGGACACGGTACAGATGTACATACGTACAGATGTACCGCTTGGATGCGTCCCGGAGGGACGCTCGGCGAAGCCCCCCAGGAGCGACTTCAATCGCGGCATTTCCTGTTACCCTGTCATGAATAACCTCTGGCCTTGGAAATAGTCCTGTCTCCGAGACGAGGACGCTCCATGACCGCAGCATAAGGGCTCCCTGATCATAACGTTACCGCCTCGTGACGCGATGTACGTGACTTCGTGAGGACTCCCCGCGTTCTCTCAGCAGGAAATGTGTATAATGGAGAGAATCACGAATCCCGCTTCACGTTTCTCCATGCCCATGATTACCCGAATCGACTCCCCCGCTCTCCCCCCCGGCTGAGGGGCGAGGGACGGGGCCGACCTCTCCCCATCGGGAAAGACATTTCCCGTTGTTGTTGTCCCGCTCCGGCGAGCCGTATCCCGCGCAGCCCGCCGTGTCCACGTTCCCCGATGAGGCGTACCCGACGAATTATGGAAGACATCCTCTCACGAATCGACAGCCCCCAGGACCTCCGCCAACTCTCGCTCCCGCAGATGAAGCAGCTTGCGGGGGAGATCCGGCATCTTTTGGTGCAGGTCCTCGCGCGCAACGGCGGGCACCTCGCGCCGAACCTCGGCACGGTGGAGCTGACGCTCGCCCTCCACGCCAATTTCGACAGCCCGAAAGACCGGATCGTCTGGGACGTGGGGCATCAGGCGTACGTCCATAAGATCCTCACCGGGCGGCGGGACCGCCTCCCCACGATCCGGCAGGAGGGCGGCCTGTCCGGCTACTGCCGCCTTGTCGAATCGGAGCACGACGCGTTCGGCGCGGGGCATGGCTGCACCTCGATCTCCGCCGCTTTAGGGTACGCCGTCGCCCGCGACCACCGGGGCACCGATGAGCACGTCATCGCCGTGATCGGGGACGGCTCCCTCACCGGCGGCATGGCGTGGGAAGCCCTCTCCAACGCGGGCCATCTGGGGACCAACCTCCTCATCGTCCTCAACGACAACGAGATGTCGATCTCCCCAAACGTCGGCGCGATCCCGAACTACCTCGACAAGATCCGCACGGACCGGACCTACCTCCGCGCGAAGGAGGAGTTCGAGGGGCTGATGAACCACCTGCCGCTCGGCAAGAACATGGTCGAGGCGGTGGAGCGGTTCAAGACGGGGATCAAGCAGCTTGTCACCCCCGGCATGCTGTTCGAGGAGCTGGGCCTCACCTACCTCGGCCCGGTGGACGGCCACAACCTCGATGTGATGATGGATGCCGTCGAGGGCGCGAAGGGGATCAAGGGGCCGGTGCTCCTCCACGTCGTCACCAAGAAGGGCAAGGGCTACGGCCCGGCGGAGGCCGACTCGATCACGTTCCATGGGTGCAGTCCCTTCGATTCCGAAACCGGCGAGTTTGTGAAGAAGGACGGCCCGCCGACCTACTCCAAGGTCTTCACCAACACCCTCATCGATCTGGCGAAAGCGGACGAGAAGATCGTCGCCATTACCGCCGCCATGCTGGAGGGGACGGGCCTCGTCGCCTTCCAGAAGGTCCTGCCGAAGCAGATCTACGACGTGGGGATGACCGAGCAGCACGCGGCGACGTTCGCGGCGGGGCTGGCGGCGGGCGGGATGCGCCCCGTCGTCGCCATCTACTCCACCTTCCTCCAGCGCTCCTACGACCAGATCGTGCATGACGTGTGTATCCAGAACCTGCCGGTCGTCTTCGCGATGGATCGCGCGGGACTGGTGGGGGACGACGGCCCAACGCACAACGGCGTGTTCGACATCGCGTACCTGCGCTGCCTGCCGAACATGGTCGCGGGCGCGCCGAAGGACGAGGACGAATTGCGGGGGATGCTGGCGACGGCGGTGGAGCATCCCGGCCCCATCGCGATCCGGTTCCCGCGTGGGGCGGGGGTCGGCGTCTCCCTCGACGGCCCGATCCAAAAGCTGCCGGTCGGCAAAGCGGAAGTATTACGGGAAGGCGAGGACCTGCTGATCCTCGCGTACGGCTCGATGGTGAAGCCCGCGATGGACGCGGCGGAGAAGCTTCACGAGCGGGGCATCGAGGCGGCGGTAGTGAACACCCGGTGGGTGAAGCCCCTCGACCTGGAGACGATCCTGCCGTTAGCACGGGAGGCGAAGGCGATCCTGACGGTGGAGGAACACCAGATCATGGGCGGGTTCGGCTCAGCGGTGGCGGAGGCGCTGGCGGCGGCGGAGGTCGTCAAGCCCCTGCGGATCCTGGGCATCCCGGATCAGTTCGTGGAGCACGCCACGCCCAAGGCGCAGCTCGCCTGGTTTGGCCTCAACGCCGAGGGGATCACGCAGGCCGCCACCGAGATCTGCGTCCCCACGGAAGATTACCGCGTGACGGCTCTACTGGGGGGATAGTCCCAGCCGACAGGTGTTCCCGATTCAATAAATTAAGCTGGAGTATGGAAAGGAACCTGTGGTAATATTTCATGTCCGCATAGATGGGGGTACATGAAATTGCAGCAATTTCGGTTCAAATCGGGGCAAGTATTCACCGTCCTGCTGGCGATCTTCTACCTGAGCTTCGCCGGTGGGGTCGGTTTGCTGCACCACCATCCGATTGGAAAAAGCCATGCGCGGGATACACAGCACTCCCTCCATTTTCCCCCTTCTGAAACCGGTCGATTCGCTCCCTCATCCGCGCAGCCTTCCGTTTCGGATCCCTTCTGCATCGCGTGTTACTGGTCGCAAAACGGGCAAATCACCCTCCCCCCGGCGGTCGTCCCGCACCTTCGCGAGCCCCTACGCACCGCCGATGGCGATCTCCCCTTCCCCCTCTCCGGTAGTGTCCTCCTCTCCCCCTCCGCACGCGCGCCTCCCCTCGGGTAATTCCTCCTCTCAACTCCCCACCGCACGTTAGGATCCCATTCGCCGGGCTTTCATTCAGCCCCGTTCGGCGTTCGTCGCCGGCATGTGCGGTCGTCTGTCGTCCCACAGGAGAATACCCATGAATGCGCATCGTCGCGGCTTCACGCTGATCGAACTGCTCGTCGTCATCGCCATCATTGCGATCCTGGCGGCCATCCTTTTCCCGGTGTTCGCCAAAGCGCGGGAGCGGGCCCGTCAAACATCCTGCCTGAACAATCTGAAGCAGATCGGTATCGCCGTAAACCTCTACACCGATGACTGGGAGGGTGAATACCCCTCCGGACATCTCGTCGGCGAGAATGAAGAAGAACACGAAACTCCCGGCGAAGAGCATGAGGAGGAACCCTCCTGGAGGGAGGCCCTCATGCCCCACCTGAAGTCGGAGGGCGTCTTCCGCTGCCCCTCGGACGATTCCGATTTCATTACCAGCTATCTTCTCAACGGCTGGTTCTCGGACGCGGTCGAAGGGACAAAGCACAACGTCAGCGACATCAGGAATCCCGCCGAAACCGTCATGCTCGTCGAACGCGACCACGAGGCTTTGACTCAGAAGAAAGAGCCGGAGGAAGCCGACTACCATCCCTGGCTGCCGCTCAACGACTGGAAACCCACCCTCGCGGACAAGCGGCACAACGGCGGATCCAACTACGCCTTCGCCGATTCGCACGTACGCTGGCATCGATTCGAGCAGACCTTCGCCCCGCCCCGAGTGGACATGCACAACCCCCGCTAACCGATCTCCCTCGCCTTCGTCCCGATGGCGTTCGAGGCGATGCGGGTGGAAAAGCGTCCCCTGCTTCGGTAGCAGAGGAGGAAGTCCGGATCACTCCGACCCCCTCCCTGCAAGGATTGTGTGCGGGCCGGATGACCGGAGGCTCCGAATTCAACTCAGTGGAGTCGCCGAATTCGACCTAAATATAAACCCCCTCGTTCAGAACGGACGAGGGGGTTTATATTTACCCGATTGCATTCTCTCCCGCGACGGTATGGCCGGTGGGGTCCCGCCACCGGATCACCGGCGTATTCAGGCTTCTTTCGTCACCCCTTCTTCAAACGGGCCGATGGCAGTCAGCGTGAGGGGGCCGTCCAGTACCTTCCGGGCCACATCCTGCACCTGCTCCGGCGTCACCGCTTCGATCTCCTGAACCACTTCCTCCACGGTGACCACCCGCCCGAAGTACAGCTCCGTCTTGCCCAGGCGGCTCATCCGGTTGCTCATCCCCTCCAGTTCCATCAGCATGGAGCCTTTGATCTGGTTTTTGGCGCGGCGCAGCTCGACCTCCGTCAAGCCGTCGTCGCAGAGCCGCTGGCTCTCCTCCCGGACAATGCGGACGACCTCCTCCATCGTCTCCATGCTGGTCCCCGCATAGACGCAGTACTGGCCGCCCTCGTTGTAGAGCGTGAAGTACGACCCGATGGAGTAGGCCAGGCCCCGGTTCTCCCGGATCTCCTGAAAGAGGCGGCTGCTCATCCCGCCGCCGAACGCCACGTCCATGCACGCCAGGGCGTATCGTTCCTCGGACTGATGCGCCGGGGCCTGCGAGCCGATCACCAGGTTCACCTGCTCCGTCTCTCGCGGGATCAGGTACTTGCCGGAGACGGGCAGAAGGGGATTGATGGGGATCGGCTGGGAGGGAGCCGTGTAATCGCCGAACGCGTTCGCGACCCGGTCCACGACATCATCCGGGTCGATGTGACCGGCGACCGCCACGATGATCCGATCCGGCGCGTACCAGTTGCCGAGGTAATTCCGAAGGATCTCCGGGTTAACCGCGCTGACGGTCTCCGGCTTCCCGATGACCGACCGCCCCAGCGGGTGATCCGGCCAGAGCTTTTCCGCAAAAATGTCGTGGATCAACCCCTCCTCGTCGTCCTCATGCTGCTTGATCTCCTCCATAATGACGTTCTTCTCCAGATCCAGTTCGTCGGGGTTGAGAACGGAATTCAGGAGCATGTCGCTCAGAACGTCGATGGCGACGGGGAGATGTTCGCCCAGGACTTTGGCGTAGTAACAGGTCGCTTCTTTATCGGTGAAGGCGTTGAGCCGGCCTCCCACCGAGTCCAGTTCTTCGGCGATGTCACGCGCGGACCGGCGGGCCGTTCCCTTGAAGAGCATATGCTCCAGCAGGTGGGAGATCCCGGCTTCCTCCGGAGTTTCCCAGCGGGAGCCCGCGCCGATCCAGAAACCGATGGAGGCGGATCCCACATGGGGAACCGCCTCCGTTATCACTCGTATCCCGTTCGGGAGGGTGTCACGACGATACACTGCTACCCCTTCTCTCTGGGTGTTGGGTGTTGGGTGTTGGGTGTTGAAAACGACATTCCAGCCTTTTTTGTCACGGGAACGCTCGGAATCTCTTGTGAAATTGAGGCCGCCGGTCTCAAAACTCAACACCCAACACCCACAGGACTTACGCAGGGAGGGAAACGTAGCGCCGCCGTCCCGGCGCGTGCCCGCGAGACGCGGGCATTACGAACCCTTTGTTTTTGCGTAAGTCCTAACCCAATTAGCCGCCGCCTTTGGGACGGAACGACACGCCGATGGGCTGATCGGCGGCGCTGCGCTCATCGTCCACGGGACGACGACGACCGCCGCCGTTTCCACCGCCGCGAGGGCCTCCGCCGCCACCACCGGGGCCGCGATCACCACCACCGCGAGGACCCCCGCCACCGCCGGGACCGCCGCGATCGCCACCGGGTCCACCCCGATCACCGCCACCGCGTGGGCCACCACGAGAACCGCCGCCGGGACCGCCGCGTCCGCCGCCGCGAGGGCCACCGCCCCCGCCGCCACGGGATCCGCCGCGTCCTTCAACGATAGTTTCTTCGGGGCTCGCGTCCAGGCGGGTGGTCAGGTTGACGCGACCCTGCGAGTCGATCTCGGAGACCTTGACGGTCAGGGGATCGCCGACGTTGACCACGTCCTGCACCCGCTCCACGCGTCCTTCGCCGAGCTGCGAGATGTGGACGAGACCTTCCTTGCCGGGGAGGACCTCCACGAACGCGCCGAACTGCATCAGGCGGGTCACCTTGCCATCGTACACCTCGCCGACTTTCAACTCCTTGGTGAGGTCTTCGATCATCTTCCGCGCCCGCTCGGCGCCTTCGCCGTCGACCGAGGTGATGTTCACCCGGCCGTCCTGCTCGATGTCCACCTTCGCGCCGGTCTCAGCCTGGATCTTCTTGATGACCTTGCCGCCCGGCCCGATCACCTCGCCGATCCGCTCGGGATTGATGTTGATACTGACGACTCGCGGGGCGTACTCCGACAGGCTCTCGCGCACCGCCGGGATCGCCGCCAGCATCTTCTCCAGGATGAACATTCGGCCTTCCCGCGCCTGCTCGAAGATCTCCTCGAACACCTGGAGGGGGAGGCCCTTGAGCTTCGTGTCCATCTGGATCGCGGTGATACCCGTGGAGGTTCCCGCGACCTTGAAGTCCATGTCCCCGCCGAAGTCTTCCATCCCCTGAATGTCGGTCAGGATGGTGTGGCGGTCGCCTTCGCTCATCATGCCCATCGCCACGCCTGCGACGGGGGCTTTGATCGGAACACCCGCGTCCATCAGGGCCAGGGTGCTGCCGCAGACGCTCGCCATGGAGCTGGAGCCGTTGGACTCGAGGATGTCGGAGACGAGACGGATCGCGTAGGGGAAGGTCTCCTCACCGGGAACCATGTCTTTCAGGGCTTTCTCGGCCAGCGCCCCGTGCCCGATCTCGCGCCGTCCCGCGCCGCGCATCATGCGGGCTTCTCCCACCGAGAACGGCGGGAAGTTGTAATGGTGCATGTACCGCTTCTCGGTCTCCGGGCTGATCGTGTCGATCATCTGGGCTTCGGAGAGGCCGCCGAGGGTGCAAACGGTGAGGACCTGCGTTTGTCCGCGCGTAAAGACGGCGGAGCCATGCACGCGGGGGACGTACCCCACATCGATGCTGATTTTGCGGACTTCGTTCGGCTTTCGTCCGTCGGGCCGAAGCCCCTTGTCCAGCACCAGCTTGCGGACTTCCGCCTTGACCGCCTTGTCGATGGCGAGGGCGACTTCCCCGCCCCGGTCCGGGAACTGATCGGCGATACCGGCGGCGATCTCCTTCTTCATGATGTCGATGGCGTTCTCGCGGCTGGCCTTGTCCGGGTCCTGAATCGTGTTGGCGATGGTATCGCTGTACTTCACTTTCACCGCCTCGTAGATCTCTTGATTCACGCCCTGGACGACCACTTCAGTTTTGGGCTGGCCGCACTGTTTCCGCATCTCGTCCTGGAGGTCGCAGAGGGCGGAGATGATCTCATGGCCCCACTCGATAGCGTCCAGGACATCCTCTTCCTCGACTTCGCTCGCGGTCGCTTCGACCGTGGTGACGGCCTCGCGGGTCCCGGCGATAACGAGGTCCATCTCGCTGTTTTCCATCTGGGAAGAGGTCGGGAAGGCGACGAATTCATCGTCGATCAGGCCGACACGAACGGCGGCCACCGGACCTTCAAAGGGGATGTCGGAGATGGAGAGCGCGGTGGACGCGCCGATGACGGCGAGCACGTCCGGCTGGTTCTCCATATCGACGGAGAGCGGCATGCCGATGAGCTGCACGTCGTTCCGCATGCCCTCCGGGAAGAGGGGCCGGATGGGCCGGTCCACCAGGCGGGCGGTGAGGATCGCTTTTTCGGAGGGGCGGCCCTCCCGCTTGGGGAACCCGCCGGGGATCTTGCCGGCGGCGTACATTCTTTCTTCAAAATCGCTCGTGAGGGGGAAGAAATCCATCCCCTGTCGGGGTTCCTTGCCCATCGTAGCGGTGGAGAGGACGATGGTATCGCCCAGGCGGACGGTTACGGCTCCATTGGCCTGCTTGGCGAGCTTGCCGGTGGAGATCGTGATCGTGCGCCCGTCCTCTAAGCGGTAACTGACGGTGTATTCTTCTTCCATGTCTTCTTCCTTGCGCCGGTGAGGGGGGGAGTCCGTCTAGGTACCGGATTCCGATCAGGCCATCGTGTCTCATGGTGCGAGCGATGGGATGCTGCAAGCGGATCGATCCGTCGGAAAGCGGTACGTGCGGAAGTCCGAGCCCCTGACAACGGTCAGTGCGGAGCTCGCGTGGAAACAACGGTTCCACCGGGGAGGAACCCCCGGGCGCCGGAGGAGCGCCCACTGCTTCAGAAGATCGACAGATCGACGTTTAGAAGATCCGTAAGATCCATTGGGGGTGAGGGGATCGGTTCGTGAGGGTGATCGCTTCGGAGCGATTCATCGTTTCTTATCCTGTGCGGTGCTCGGAAATCAGGTCGGCCTTCCGTCGGGATCGGCGGAAATCAGGAACCGGCCTGCCGAGAGGGTTTCCGGCCTCCTGGCCGGACGGGTTCCCCCTCCGCATCAAAACATCGAACGTACAAGCCTCAACCCTTCTCCGGGAACCCGGCCTGTCGGCGATACCGAACAACCAGATGCGCGGGAAGGGTTCCTGTCCCGGCGGCCTGCCCAAGCAAGCTCCAGGACGGTGAGTTAAAACTTGCGTCGAATACCGAGTCGGGCGGTGATCTCGCGATACCGCTCCACATCCTTATTTCTCAGGTAGCGGAGCAATCGGTCGCGATGGCCGACCATCATCAACAGGCCTCGACGGGAATGGTGGTCTTTCTTGTGCAGCTTAAGGTGGTCGGTGAGCTGGTTGATCCGGGCCGTCAGGATGGCGACCTGGACTTCTGGCGATCCGGTGTCCGAATCGTGCTTGCGATGCTCACCAATAATTTCGTTCTTACGGTCTTTGACGAGCGGCATTCCTGTGTTTCCTCCAATGTTTTTCTATCCGTATGTTTACGGCTTCTATAATAGCACGACGGGCTTCCCCCGTCAAAGTCGTATTTCCGTGTGCGTTTCAGTGCGGCGCTTGTATCGGAGGGGAGATGTTCTGCGCTCCAACGGGGATGGAGCGCCACCTACCGAGAAGGACAACGCCACCCAGAGGGAAATTCATCGGGCAGAAGGTTTGTGCAATCTCCGGAAAGAGGCGTGGGAAAAGTGCGTATTGACCTTCAATGCACGGGATAATAAGCAAATGGTGAGGACAAGCAAACCACCGTCCAGCTTCAGACGTTCACCGGATCGCGTTCGAGCTTCACGGGTTCGCCGGTTTGGATCGACTGGTAGGCGGCTTCTACCACTTCCGTCGCTCGCAGTCCGTCCGTCCCGTTGACCTCCGGCGAACTCCCCTGTTCCACTCCATCGACGAACGCCTTTACCAGTCCCAGGTCCATGTTGCTGCCCCAGTTGGGCCATGAGACTTTCAATCCCTCGTCCTGATAGAGCGATATGTCCTGCGCGAACATGTTCATGCTCAACACGCCGCCTTCCGCCACTACCTCCAATGTTACGTCCCCCCAGGTAGGGTAGCTCTTAGGCCGGGACCACGAACAGTCAATCGTGGCGAAGAGACC
>JAHWJO010000115.1 GCA_019348365.1 Armatimonadota bacterium
CTCTTCCGATCTGAAAGAGAAGCGTATCACCGGAGGAGAATAACCGACGTCTCCCCAATATTATGTACAATTGATCTGTTCCTGTTCAAAAAGCGTCTCTTTAACACGACATAAACTGGATGGGGTCAGGATGCGCTCCTGGATAGGACTTTTTAGAGACGGGGAAGCTTCTTGCTGGGAACAGAAAGCGATGCACGGGGTTCGGCAGAGAAACGCCTCCGAATCTGCCCGAATCGGAGGCGTTTAGGGTGGGACAGGGGGCAATTAGAGGCTCATTCCATGCCATGTGTTTGGCGATGAAAACGATGGAGTTGCATACCGGGTATCGATTCCTCTGAGGATCTACATTCGGCGGAGTTTCGGTGGTCGGTGTGGCATCCTACAAAGGGTTGGACCGAAGGAACTCTGGCTCCTCATCATTAGATGCGAGGTACTGCAGATGTGAGGTACTGCCTTCCTGTTTACGTGACAGGCCGATGCTTATACAGGAGACGCCGGCGAGCGAGGACCGGATAAATGCATCGACGGTGGGGGATACAAGGAACGGGCAGAGGGGTGGTTCCGGGTAAGGTTCTGCAAGCCTTGCAATACGCATGGCGTTTGGAGAAGTATGTTTCATACAAAAATGGCCTCACTACCCTCCTCTGATCGTACCGAAGGGTAGAAAGGCCGTTAACGGTCGAGAAACCCGCCCGTGTCCTGGGGGAATGGAGGCGACAGGGATCGAACCTGCGACCTCATCCGTGCAAAGGATGCGCTCTCCCAACTGAGCTACGCCCCCATAAAAATGATGAATGATGGGTTATGAATGATGAAACAATCCCTCTTGGGCCGGAGCCGTTCACTTCCGACAGGTCTGGAGTTGATTCAGCACTCATAACTCATCATTCATCATTTCAAATGGGCCTGGGTGGATTCGAACCACCGACCTCACCCTTATCAGGGGTGCGCTCTAACCAACTGAGCTACAAGCCCGTCCCGCCGTTCTACTTCAGCCCCGTGACTCGGTCCAACGACAAGGTCTCACAACCAGGGTTTATTCTAACAGAGTGTCCGGCAGGGGTCAAGGGGAGGCAGCAGTTGGCGCGCGGAATTTCGCAGGCCTTTTCTTCTTCGGGCCATGGATGCATCATGGCCCGGAGGAAGGGCCGCGCCCGGCTTCTCAGCCGGAGTCAAAAGATGTGAACATCGCCTTCATTCGACGGTTCGACATGGATGACCACATGTGCGCCTTCCATCTCTCCTTCGATCCGATCCCGAAGGTCGTGCGCGATGTCGTGGCCTTCCCGCACGGTCAGGTCGCCGGAGACCCGGATGTGCAGGTCGATGTGGCGCTGACCGCCGACCCGGCGGGTGCGGATCTGGTGGAAGCTGTGGATGGCCGGGTGCTCCTGCGCGAGCTGCGCGATCCGCTCGATCTCCCCCGGCGGCAGGGAAACGTCCATGAGCTGCTGCATGGAATTCATCATGGTGCGCCAGCCGATCATGAAGAGGATCCCCGTGACGACCAGCGCCGCCAGCGGGTCGAAGATCGGGTTGCCGGTGAAATAGACCAGGGACAGGCCCGCCAATACGCCCAGGGAGGTGTAAACGTCCGTGCGGAGATGTTCCGCATCGGCGTGGAGCGCATCCGAGTGGGTCTCGCGGGCCACCCGCATCAGCCACCCGGAGACCCACGTATTCACCCCGGCGGAGAGGACCATCACCCCGAGCGCCCATCCCAGCTTTTCCGGGGGCTCCTGGCGCGATAGCCGCTGGATCGCCTCATGCGCCAGGAAGGTCCCGGCCCCCAGAATGAGCAGCCCCTCCAGCGCCCCGGAAACGTTCTCGTACTTTCCGTGTCCATACGGATGGTCATGGTCGGCGGGGATGTCCGACGCGCGGACGGCGAAGAACGCCATGAACGACGCCACCAGGTCCACCATCGAGTGAATGGCTTCGGAGATGACGCTCACCGAGCCCGTCATGCCCCCGACGATGAGCTTCAAGATGATCAGCGCCGTGTTGGAGAAGATGGAAAACCGCGCCGCATGCACTTTCGTGCGCGTCCCGCTCTGTTGCGTGTTCAACCGCTCCGCTCCTCCCTCCTTTTACTACGTACCGCCGGCTCCGGCGCTCTTCTCCGCCGACTGTGTTGGATTGAGGCGGCGGACAGGGGCTAGACGAACTCCAAACCTCTGGGGCATACTAATGAAGGAACCTGTACGAAGGGTAGGGAATCGCCTGTCGGATCGACCAGATTCCAGATTGACACGATTCCAACCGTTATAAAAATGTCTCACCTATAAGAATGTCTCATAAGAATGTCTCATCCCCCCTTCCCCGCTCGCGCAGGAGGAATCCCCTGAACCGACGATTCATCGCTTACCCGGCCTTTTTCCGTAGCCTCTCCCATGCGAATCCGAATCCGCATGCGATTTCCGCCCCCGGCCTCAACGCCCCGGCTTTCCCTATGATGCCGGGGGCGCCGGTCAGCCGGAACGCTTCCTCTTCATGCCGCTGGGCCTCTCCGCTCACGCTGTGCCTCATGATCGCGCTCGCGCTCTCGAACGGAGGGGCGGGGGCGGCCCCGGCCAAGCGCGAGCCGAAGCCCAAGAAGCCCGAGAACAAGCCCCCGGTGATCCGGGCGGCGGATCCCAACGCTCCGGCGGCGGCGCTCTCGCGGCAGTACAGCTTCGGCCTGTACCAGGTCGGGTACCGGTCGGCGGCCCCGAAGGGCTCCACCGCCATGTTACCCCGCGCGGCCAACGGTTCCACCCTCCTCACGCACCTCCCCCTCGAAGGGGCGGGGCCGTGGCTGGATGCGCGCCGGAGCGCCTGGCATCGGGGGTCGTTCGCGGATATGGCGCGGGCGGGGATCAACGTCGCCCTCGTGCAGTACCCCGCCGATCTCTCCTCGCGCCAGGAGTGGGGACGGCAGGGGCTGGATATGGCGGCCCAGGCGATCCGCGAGATGCGCGCGCAGGGACAGTCCGCCCCCTCTCTCGCCCCCTCCCTCGATTTCAGTCAGGATCCGAAGTGGAACCTGAACCGCATCCCCGACCGGCTGGCGTTTTATTCCGTCGTGCGGGACTTCTACCGGCGGGTGCCCCCCGCGTACCGGACGCTCGTGTCCCTGCCGGGAACGGACGCGCTTCCCAACGCTCACCCGGTCTTTCTCGGCACTCCGAACGGCCTGGCGGGGATCAGCGCGGAGTTCGTCACGGAATTCCGTAAGTGGTTCGAGAAGGAGTTCGGGCGGCCCGTCGCGCTGGCGGGAGAGCAGGGATGGAAAACCGCCGCGCCCAACCTCGACGCTTACTACGAAATGGACCCCGCCAAACCGCTCGGGCGAGACGCGACGGGGCCGTTGAGCACGGCGACCCTCACTCCCAGCTACAACGAGCGGGGCCTGCTCGGCGACAACGTCCCGATCCGCGCCCGCATGAACGGCCGCCCCTACGTCGCCGCCTGGAACGACACGGGCAAGCAGCGGCCCGACTGGGTCCTGCTCAACAGCTGGAACGGGTGGCGCGACGGGACGGAGCTCGCCCCCAGCCGCGAAAGCGGCGACCGCGACCTCAACCTGACCCGCGCCGCGCTTGCTCACATGGACAGCAACGAGCCGTACCGCGCCCGGCTGCTCCAGCAGTCCGTGCCGTCGGGGATGCATCCGGGCGCGCTCGTGCGGGTCGAGTTCCGGGTGGAGAACGCCGGCGTCCAGCCCTGGACCGAGAACCTCTCCAAACTGCGCTACGCCTGGCTCAGGGACGGCCAGGCGGTCGCTTCGGGGGAGTCGAGCCTGACGCGGACGGTCCGGGCACGAGAGGAGCACACGGTCGGGCTGCTCGTCCCCGCCCGGTCCAGTAACGGCCCTCTCGAAGAGGGAGAGTACCAGCTTCGTTTCAGCCTGACCGCGCCGGGGATCGATCCCGCACCGCCGGGCCACCTCTCGCTCGGCACGTATGCGGTGCGGGTGGGATCGCGCCCGGAGATGGCGGCGACCCTCCTCGACAGCGCGATGCCGCTCGTCCTCCAGCCCGGACCGGCCTACCGGGCGCGGGTGCGGCTCCGGAACGACGGGAGCCGGGCGTGGACCCAGGCGGACCACACCCTCACCTACCGGTGGCGGCGGGTGTCCGACAACACGACCGACTCCAACGACGTGCCCCGCGACCTCCCGCCTCTGAAGGACGAGCTGGCCCTGAAGACTCCGCTCCGGGTGGACGTGCTTCCCGGAACCCTGGCGGACGTGGAGGCGAGCGTGGCCGCCCTCGACGCGCAGGGGAAGCCCCTGCCGCCGAGCACGCCGGAGTCGGGCTGGCATTACGAGTTGGATTGGGTGGTGACCGGGCCGAACGGAGTGGCGGTCACCCGATCCCCGGAAGCCGTGAACCTCGTGAAGCGGGACCCCGGCATCGATTTTCCGCTGGGCAGCGGTCTCCCCCGCGAGATGAACGCCGACTCGCCCCATGAAGTAAAAGTGGTGGTCCGGAACATCGGGCCGGAGAAGTGGACTTCCGGCCAGGTGCAGCTCGGCGCGCGCTGGTACTACTGGGACGGTGTCCCGATGAACTGGGACAGCCCGCGCGTGCCGGTCTCCGGCCCCCTGGGCGACCTGTCTCCCGGAGAACAGGCGCTGGTCCGCATCCCCGTGCAGGCCCCGCCCCTCGGCGGGATGTTCCTCGTCTCGGTGGAGGCGTACGTCGACGGCGAATGGGCCTCCGCGCTGCCCGCGACGCGCGGGGCGGTGGTGGTGCCGGAGTCGATTGCGGTGCGGGGCGGCGGTTTCCAGCCGCTCACCATCGCAGGGACGAAGCTGTACAATTTCGACGGCATCTCCCCCGATGCGGTCCCCTCCGACGGCAATTTCGACGGGCGGGGCAACTCGTTCCCCGGCCAGCTGCTGCCGCCGCTGGTGACGCCGGAGGAGGTTCGCAGCGCGCTCTACCCGTCGGGGTATCTGGGCCCGGTGCTCGGCGTGGGGCTGGATGCGAACCGCCGCGTCCCCTTCGAGTTCCCGCCGAAGGTGGATGGCGGCCCCAATATGGTGGCCGCTTCGGGACAGAACATCCGGGTGCAGGTGCCCCGGTGCAGCGCCGTGCATTTTCTCATGGCGAGCGACGTGGACCTGGATGCCGAATTCGCCTTCACGTTCGAGGACGGCAGCCAGAAGCGGGAGCAGGTGAACATGTCCGCCTGGGACCGCGCGCCCGCGTTCCCGAACGAATCGGTCGGGTTCTACACGCCGGTTCGGAACACGCCGTCCGGCGTGGAGCGGCATGATACGTACCTGAAGCATTACGCCATCCGGTTCCCTGAGAAGCCCACCCTCGCCTCCATCGACTTCCCCAACGACTCGCGTGTGAAGATCGTCGCCATGACGGTGGAAACCTGGTAACGTAATCAGTGATGAATGATGAGTGATGAGTTATGAATTAAGACCCGTCACAGGCCGAAGTAACACTTTCGGCATACAGAGTATTAATTCATAACTCATCACTCATCACTCATCACTCCTCTCGTCGGGTTTCTCCCGGCGACTTCTGCGGTATATTCATTTCGGATCACTATTCTCGATAGAGGAGGCTGTTTTTCGTGAAATATTCGATTGCGCTGGGCGTCACCGCCCTTTCCCTGGCGCTTGCGACCGGCAGCGTCATGGGGGCCAAACCCAAACCGAAAGCCCCCGCCAAAGCGGCGGCCGGGAACGTGAAGAACGGCGCGGCCGTCTTCGCCAAGCGGTTCCCCGTGGAGTGCAAAGCCTGCCACAAGTTCAAGAACCAAGGCAGCACCGCGCTCGGTACCGACCTGACCCACGCCGGCAAGAAGATGAACGCAGCGAAGCTCAAGGCCGTGATGCAGAATCCCAAGAAGTTCAATCCGAAGTCGATCATGCCCCCCGTGAAATGGTCGGACAAGGAGCTGACGGATGTCGCCGCGTTCCTGGCGACCCAGAAGTAAGAACTCCGGGCCTGACTTCATGCCCCCGGCCAAATGCATAGGGGCTCACCGGCGCGTAACAGGGAAGACTCCCGTCGGTCTGAGACAAAGAAGCGGTAGCTATTGAACTTCACCTCCGACTCCCCTATAATGGGAGTAGATCAAAGGAGGTGATGGCTGATGCATAGTGACAGTCGAGGTGATTGTGGGGGCTGACCCCTCGAGGCGTTAGCCTCCAATCCTAACAATCACCGCTATGGGCCAATCGTCTGTTGAAGGCGATTGGCCCATTCATTTGTCCGTCTCAGGGGTCCCGTCCACCCGCCCCGTCCACTTGAGGATAAGGGGATCACGTGCCCTTCCTTTTCGTCTCATGAGCGGCGGGAAAGCGCTATCGGCGACGGCACTCTTCAGGGAATTCCCTCCGATTTGCTCGGCTCGGGGTGAACATTGACAATCCCCGGAAACTCATGATAAGATACGCAAGGTGATACGCACATCGCCGTAAGAAAGCAAACGAGATTCCTCGGTAGCTCAACGGCAGAGCAACCGGCTGTTAACCGGTAGGTTCGTGGTTCGAATCCACGCCGAGGAGTAGGAAAAGCCGCTCAGTTTCTGGGCGGCTTTTCTCGTTCTGTATCCTGTTCTGCCACCTTCCATTCCCACTTCAATAAAGCCGCTATCGAGAATCGCGTGGGTTAGCGAGGTCCCGGCGATTAAAATCGCGGCTGAAAAGGCGCAAAGTCGGCCTACGCCGACTTCAGCCCCCACCCCATACACTTCTCGGTAGTGGCTAAAAAAAGAAAAAGCCCCCGGATTTCCGGGGGCTTAGAGAGTGGCAAGTAAGCTACTCATTAGCTGGCGATATCGAGAGCATACTTCCCTTCAAATTCCGATTGATCCAATGCAAGGTCATGGGTGAGCTGCATCGTCTCGCGGTCCGCTTCTTCCCGGCTCCGGTAGTGCCGGTGCAGGTAGTAGACCGACGTTCCCTTCCGGTGAAACGACAGCGCGAAGACCGACTCCTCCCCCACCGTCATCGAGTCCAGCACAACGTTCCACACGTCCCGCGCCGGCTTCTGCGGTGGAAGCGCCTCGGATCGCTCCTCTTTTTCCTCTCGCCCGTTGTATCGCTTGAATGAAATCATTGCACCCGTCGCAAAACCGCCGCACCCCTCCGATTGCCGTCCTGGCAAAAGGGTCGGTCCCGCTGCCTCCCATTTTTAGTATACCCGAATCCGGAAAGCCTTAATGTTGTGAGAATTCGAACATGGCCGGGAGTCGCGTCTGAAAGGTCCCGGTAGCGGGATCAATGGGCGCTCAACACCGGAAATCGGGGAGTTGGGAAATTGGGAAATTACGAAATTGGGGAGTTCGTCACGCCGTTCTTTTAGCATCGGCTTCCGGGTTGGAATAAACCTCTCCCCATCACCAATCGTTCATACGTGCAACACCCCGACTCCCTAACTCCCCAATTTCCCAACTCCCCAATTTCCTAATCGGTGCGTTCCAGGACTTCGAGGCCGGGGAGCGCCTCGCGGAGCACGCGGGCCATCGCCGGTACGACGGGCCGCTCCGTGGCCGCGTGAGAGGCTTCCACCAGCGACAGGCCGAGCGAACGGGCGAGCAGCTTTTGGTGGTGGCCGATCTCGCTCGTGACGAACACGTCCGCTCCAGCCCCGTGCGCCGCTTCGATGAACTTGCCGCAGCTCCCCCCGCACACGGCCACGCGCCGCACGGGATCGTTCCCCCGCGTCACGTCCACGTACCCCGCGTCCAGCCGGTCGCAGACGTGCGCGGCAAACGCATCGAGGGACATGGCTTCAGACAGTGTTCCGATCCGCCCCAATCCGAGCGGAGGGCCGGGGTTCTCCAGCGGATAGAGGTCGTACGCCATCTCCTCGTACGGGTGGGCGGCGCGGACCGCTTCCAGCGTGGCTGCCAGCCGCCGCTCCGGCACGATCACCTCCAGCCGGTCTTCGCGAGCTTCTTCCAACCGCCCGATCTCCCCGGCGTACGGGTTCGCGCCCTCCCACGGCAGGTACGTGCCGGTTCCGGGAGCGCGGAACGTGCAATGGCTGTAGTTTCCGATAACTCCGGCTCCGGCCCGCGCCGCCGCCTCGATGACGGCGGGAACCGCTTCCGGTGGGGTGAACACCGCCAGCTTGTACTGACGCTGCTTCGGGCCGGGGAGGAGGGGGCGGGTCGCCGTCACACCCAGCGCGTCGGCCAGCACGTCGTTCGTGCCGCCGGGGGCCACGTCCACGTTCGTATGGGCGGCGTAGAAGGCGAGGTCCGCGCGGATCAGGGCGGCGATCAAGCGGCCTTCGGCCCGGTCCTCCCGGAGCGTTTTGGGCGGGCGGAAGAGCATGGGATGATGCGCGACGATCAGGTCCGCCTGAGCCTGTCGTGCGGCTTCCACGGTCTCCTCCGTCACGTCGAGGCACGTCATCGCCCGGCGGAGAGGCGCGTCCTCCCGCCCGAACTGAAGCCCGACGTTGTCCCACTCCTCGGCCCACTCCTCCGGCGCGAATTCACGGAGGACGCGGAGGGCGTCACGGACGGTGTAATTCATACCCGGATCCTTTCCCTGTCGTGGGGGAGAGGAGGCGGCAGGACAACTCCTCCTCTTCCCCGTTATGAGACCCTCTTGATTTTGGAATCGATGTCGCATTTAAAAAAGCGGAAAGCGCGTCACGCTCTTCCATTCGTCAAGAGGAAGCCCGGATGCGACGGTGGTGATCGGGGGACTGCGGTGATTTCGTAGAGAAGACTCCGAATGGAAAGGACCGCCAAACGGGAGGTAATACCAAATGATTATAGAAAGGAGCCATTCAGACTCTGTAGAGTTTGCAGGATGTAGCCCTATCCGGTGAGCGACTGGAGTTGGGGGGGGAAGAGAACTCCGCTAAGAGTTCCTACACCCGCTCCCGGAGCGGATCCAGCGTCTCGAAGGCGAGCCACGCCACCCCGGCCTTCATCGCCTGCCAAAACCGCTCGATGGGGTTCAACTCCGGCGAGTAGGGCGGCAGGAACACCCGCCGGACGTTCTCCGGCACTTCCAGCTTCTTCGCGGTGTGGTGCCGCCCGTTGTCCACCAACAGGAGGTTGAAGCTGTCGGGGAACGCTTCAGAGAGGCCCTTCAGATACTCCCCAAAGCTCTGGCTGTTGCACGGGTCGGCTTCCTGGAAGTAGCTCTCGCCGGTGGCGGGTTCCACCGCTCCATAGAGGTAGAAGCTCTCGAACTTCTGCTGGAACGCTCCGATCGGCTTCACGCCTTTACGGGTGATCCGCCGTCGCTGCACTGTGATCAGGCCGAACCGGCTCTCGTCCGGGGACCAGAGGCGGATCGGGAGGAGCGGGCGGGGCGTCTCTTCCGGCCTCGGCTCCGAAGGGAGGGCTTCCCGAAGCGTCCGCTCCAGTTCGGCCTGGAACACTTCAGCCGCTTGTTTGTTTTCTTGTGGGGCTCTTCCGAGCCCCCTTCAGCTTGGCCCCGTGCCGGTAGCGGACGATTTGATGGACGACTTCGTAGTCCAGATCGAGGCCGAACGTCTCGTTCACCCACGCGTGCGCCGCCGTGTAGCTGGGGAACCCCTCCGGCTCGGAGAGCTTCTGTCGCAGGCAGGCGTCCTGCTCTTCGGTCAGCGAGTAGCGGCAGTTGGAGTGGGTGTCCAGCCGGAACAGCCGCTCCAGCCCTTCGGCTTCATACCACTCCAGCCACTCGCCCACCGTCCGGCGGCTGATGCAGAGGAGTTCCCCCGCCTGGGTGCGGCTCCTGGTCTGGCCGCTCTTGAGGAGGTAAAGAGCCTGAAGGCGCTGCTTCTGGCGGACGCGGGTTTCCTGACGCAACCGCTCCTTCAACGCTTCGACCCTCTCATGGATCTCTGGTAAAGCTTTGTTCATTCGGTCCTCCCTCTACAGGGAGATGAGAATGAGCCGATTGGCTCCCTTCTTTTCTGAAAGGGTATTAGAAGGCTCAATTGGGACCATGATATCGATAAAATAATGGCAAGATTGGAAATGTTCTATTCCTCACTCGATCGGAAAACGGGCGGGTGCAGCAGGTGGAAGAGGTGTAAATCTGAAGCAGATGACGAATGCCGATGAACCCCCTCACCCACTCACCCATCAGACCCTCCCCTCCCCCCGTCCCTCCGGCGAAGTCGCTCCCATTGCCCCGACGAGGGATGTATGGTATAATCGCGGTGTCCCACGAGGGGAATCCGAGGATTCCGGGATGGAGCGACGACGTGATACTCAAGTGCCTAAGGGGGCGGCCTGCAAAACGTTATTCATCGGTTCGATCCGGCTCACAACTTAGGGATAGCGCGTAAAGAAAAGGGGCTGGGACACCGATAGAATGTCCCAGCCCCTTTTCTTTTTTTCATCAGGACTGTCTGGAGCGACGGGGGTTATTTCCTGGCCGAGGTTTGTCTCCATCGTCCCAAACCCTCGCGTTGCAGGTTCGGCAGATTTGGCTGTAAGGGTCCATCGTGACCCCGATGGAGAAGTGACCAGGAGTTCGCGCTTTCGCTCCAGCAGCATGCAGTTGTTAAGCGGATGCCGGGCCAGTTCGGTCCAGGCAGGATGATAGAAGTATGACCATTGGCCCGGCTCTTCTCCAGCAGTCAGGCCGAAACGCCTTTCCGGTAAAGGTGTGTCACTCGCATCAGAGGAATCCGAACCTCTATGGACAAACGACAAGTCCCCTTTTCACTGTACTGCACCCCAAAAGTTGGACACGGAATTGCCGTTCCTTACTGAAGGGTTG
>JAHWJO010000116.1 GCA_019348365.1 Armatimonadota bacterium
GATGCGCCCCAGCAGCTCGCCGGTGCGGCGTTGTTCTTCCAGCGCTTAATTAAGTTGGTCGGGTACGATCAAGCCTCGACCGATGAGCATATCGCCGAGGCGTCCGCGTTTCAAAGGGGCCAAAGGAAAGGGTTCTCCTGAATAAATACCAAAAAATTGATCATAGTTGTTGACGGAGAAATTGAGAGGAGGGCCTTAGAATCAAGACCGGAATCAGTGACCGATGGCTCCACTCCGGTAAAAGACAGATCGGGAGAGCGACGATTCCGATTGGAGGGAGCTCCCTTTAAGCCCATCGCGGAGAGGAGTCACGCCGACCACTGATTCCAACTCGTTTGACGTAGAACCCGTTCAACATGTTTCAGTTCTCCCCCCGGTTATTTTAGAGATAGCCCTTGCTTGCCCATGATGACGGCGTATGAAAAAGGCAGGAGGAGGTTAGACCTCTCCCTGCCAGTTTCAATTTTGATCGAGGTTGGAAAGGATAACGTCGAGCGCTTCAGTCCCGATCCCGCGTCATTTCGCTGTGCGGTTGAAAGACGATGTTGAGCATATAGTAATCCAGCGGGCGGTCGGATAAGAGGTAGTCTACATCGATGCTTTCCGGGTTGATCGTGTGCTGTTTGGCCTCTTGGACCCACTGGATCATCGCTTCGCGGTCCTCGGGGCTCACGGGCTCTCGCGCCCGTTCCAGCACCTGGCGGTCGAGGTACTGGCCCAGTTCTCGGGACCGCTTTTTAAAATCGGATATTTTTGATGTGTTGTGGGGGTAATCCGCCCCGCCGACTCCCGGTACGAATTGGGTCTCCGTAGCGGTCTTGGGGTAATCGCTCCCGCCGGAGCCCAGAGACTCGCCGATAGAGATTTCGTTTTCCTGCGCTTTTGAATCTGCCGCATCTGCCATGGTGTTCGCCTCCTCCGATCGTCACACAGAGACATTACCCAGGCCGGGAGGGACTTAATCCATCGATGCTTCATGATGAAGCAGAGGACGAGTAGCTGTAACTACTCCTTGATAAAGAACTCATCTCGATGTGTCATGACATACATTGTACAATACCTCTCCAGATCATTCTCTTCTGATCGGAGTAACTGATAGAAACGATCTTCTAACGGTCCAAAGAGATTCTCGCGTTCGCATTTTGAAAGCGATTTGATTTGTTTGGCTCGGATGGATCGTCCAATGGGTGCTTTTCCCTCAGGGAAAACCGTTAGCGCTCTATCCAACAGCTCCGCGTACGAAAACGCCTGAATGAGCTTGAAACCTTTTAATGCCTCATTCGCCAACATGCCTGCGCTATTTAAGAAAAATTGCTCAAACCCTCCATTCCGAACTTCCTTTTGACACCAATCCACGCAAAGCAAGGCACGTTGACCGGGTGACACCTCAGAGAGAATTGGAAAGATGGATTTCGGCTTGGAAAAGTCAATAGCTTCCCAGAGAGGCTCGATCACAGTCCAGGAAATGGAAGCCGGATCCAATCCTTGGATCTTTGAAGCTGAAATGAAGAAGTCCATATGACAATCAGGTCGGTACGTGTGGAGAGGAAGATCAATTGCTCTATCTACCTCTCGCCGCCCATCCGGCGTTCCAGGCGGGGGAAGAGTTCGAGGAAGCTGTTCACCTCGAAATCCGGCACGGGGTCGGACGGGGAGCGGGTAGCGTCTTTGCTCGGCTTGCGCCAGATGGTGAACATCCCGGCGGCCTTCGCGCCGGGGATGTCCCTCTGGAGATCGTCCCCCGCGAAGACGGCCTCGTCCGGCCGGGCTTTGGTCAGCTCCAGCAGCTTTCGGAACAGTTCGGGGTCGGGCCGGTGGAGCCCCAGCTCCTCCTCGTAGAAGATCCCCGTCACGCCTTCGTCCATCCGCATCCGGCGGAGCGCCTGTCGTTGGTAGCTCGGAGGCCCCTCGATGAGGAAGTAGATCCTCTGGCTCCGCCGCACGATCTCCAGGAACTTGCGGGTCTCCGGCAGGGGCTTCAGCTCCTCCATCCGCCGGCGCTCGTACGTGGTGGCGGCCCGGACCGCCGCCATTCGGTTGTCGATGCCCAGCGGCTTCAGCAATTCCATCCAGGTTTCGGGGCTGCTCGCCTTGCCCGTCTGGTCGGAGAGGATGGGTTCCGGAGGCGCGTTCAGCACCCGCTTGACGTGCTCCCGCAGGGCGTTGCGGTCCTCCAGGGTGCCGCCCCCGGAGAGCGCCGCGAGCCGTTCCCCATGGAAGTACCCCTCGCGGCGGGCGAGCTCCACGCTCTCGTCGTGGTTGCACAGCGTATTGTCCAGGTCGAAGATCAGGACCTTCTTGCTCTGAATGATGTCTTCAATATCCATAGGATCGGGAACTTGGGTAATTGGGGAGTCAGGGAGTTGGGAAATTTTGATATTAGGGAATTTGGGAGTTGGAGGGTTATTCCGCTACTTCCAGGGTGAGCTGGTCGTTGGTGTAGATGCACATGGACGCGGCGACTTTCATCGCTTCGAGGGCGACATCGGGGGCGGAAAGCTCCGTGTGCAGAAGGAGCGCCCGCGCCGCCGCCAGCGCAAAGTTCCCGCCGGAGCCGATGGCGACCACGCCCCCGTCCGGCTCGATCACGTCGCCGTTGCCGGAAATGACGAGCATCCCTTCTCTGTCCGCCACGATCATCATGGCTTCCAGCCGTCGGAGGACACGGTCCATGCGCCAGTCCTTCGCAAAAGAGACCGCCGCCCGGCGCAGGTGGCCGTGGGTCTCCTCCAGCTTCCCCTCGAACCGTTCGAACAGCGTCAGGGCGTCGGCGGCGGAACCGGCGAATCCGGCGATGACCTTCCCGCCGTACATCCGGCGCACCTTCTTCGCGGTCCCTTTCATAATGGCGTTTTCGAGCGTGACCTGTCCATCTCCGGCAAGAGCGACACGGTCGCCGCGCTGCACGGCAACGATGGTCGTGGCTTGGATAGTCGGTAACGGGTGAGAGGCCAATCGTCTCTCCTTAATCGTCAAACGCAGTTCATCACGCGTGTATGGGTTACGATTTCAACACAAAGTAGCGATACGGGTCTATTTTAACACGTCTGTAGCACGTCCGGAGAGCATGGTATCGTGCATCGAGTGGAGGGGGGGCGGGATGACTTCCGGCAGACCTGGGTATAAAATTCAAAATATCGATTCTTTTCATCCTCCGATGGAGTCGCTTCCTAACCCGTTCCGTTATCGTTAAAGAGGACGACAATGAAACCATTTACACTCTATTTGGGATCTGCAATGCTGGCAATGGCAGCAGTTTCGCCTCTTCGTGCTGCTCCCCCTCCGGACGATGGAGAATTAGGCGAGACGGATCAACAGCCGGTCAGTGGTATCAGCCTGCGGACGCCCGGCAGCCAGCCGCCGAAGAACCGGGGACCCCAAACCATCGCCATTCAGGATCAGGACGGGAAGCTGCTGGGCCGGGCCCGCTACATCTGGCTCACGGACCAGCGGGTGCTCGTTCCCGTCAGCGCGTACGAAAAGCTGGGGATGACCGTGCGGCGAGATATGAAGAGGAAACAGGTCCGGATGGAAGCACCGAACTCCAACCGGGGCTTCACCTTCACTGTTGGGGACCGGACCGTCCAAGAGCCGAATTTCGGGGGTTCCAATGACACGGTCATCCGGTATGAGCGCCCCATGCTGCACCTGCGGAACGGCGAATTCTACGTCGCGGCGATGGCGCTGAAGCGATACTTCGGCACCCTGTTCGATACCCGATGGGACCGCGAAACGCGCAAGGTGACGCTCCAGCGCGGGCGCGAGATGAGCCGCTCGCTCCGGGTCATGCCAAAGGACTGAATCACCCAGAGGCCGCTTGAATTAACCGCAGATGAACGCCGATACACGCCGATGATTGCGGTTATCCGGTGTAACTGAGTCGAAAGTATCACTCCCCCATGTCTGCGCGGACCCAGCAGAAACGAGGGAGTGACACTGAGGTCAGATCCAGAACGTCTCAGGGACAGGCCGGGAACGGCTCGCCGAAGACCAGGTGACGGAGAAGAAGCACCGCATCTCCTACTTTCACCCTGCCATCGCAACTGACGTCCGCGGCACTCCTCGCGCACTCGTTCGGCAGCACCATCATGCCCACCGATACCCGCAGCACCGTCACCGCGTCCGCCAGATCCACGCTCCCCTCTCCCGTCACATCCCCCTTCTTCCGCACCTCGCACGGACCCGTTTCCGGTCGCACGACCAGCGTGAAGGGGGCGCTCCGGTCCGTCACTGCCGTGTCGATCCCCCTCTCGTTCGTGAGGAACGCTCCCGCAACCCTCAGATGATAGACCGTCTCCGTTTCTATCGAGGGACTCGATTGCACGTTCAGCCACAGCACCGTCTCCGGCCCCTGAACCCCACTCGAGCCGGCCATTGTGACGTGCCAGGGGTTCTGAGGGTCGCCGGCAAGCTGCCATCCGGCGGTGGCGGCGCTGAGGCTATATGCAGGCGTGAGGGCCGGGGCGCCCTCCGGCGCGCTCACCTTCAGAGCCAGTTCGACTCCGGCGCTGAGAGGGGCGATATCGGTGAGGAGGACCGGGACCGAGAGGATCCCGCCGGGGGGCAGCGTCGCCGTGTCGGACCCGCCGAGGGTGAGCATCGGCGGGACGACATCCAGGGAAACGGTGGCCGGGGCGCTCTCCGCCTGTCCATCTCCCGCTTTGAAGGTGAAGACGTCCGGGCCGGTGTATCCCGGCTCGGGCGTGTAGGTAAGGTGGGGAGGATTGCCGGAGAGCGTGCCGTGAGCGGGCGGGGAGGAGAGGGCATACATCAGGTAGTCGCCGTCCGCATCCGTGGCGGAGAGCGACACCGGGAGGGCGCGGTTCTTGAAGGCGTTGAGGGTGACGTCCTGTGCCGTGGGAGGATCGTTCACCGGCGTGATGGCGAGGGTCACGGTTGCGGTGTTGCTGTCCAGCGTCCCGTCGTTGGCCCGGTAGGTGAAGGAATCCGGCCCGTAATAGTTCGGGGCGGGGGTGAAGGTGAGCTTGTTGCCGGAGATGGCACTGAGGGTGCCGTGCTCCGGGGCTTTGAGAAGGGTGAAGGTGAGAGGGGCATTGCGGGGCGAGGTCGCGGTGAGGGTGATCTCCTGCGGGGTATCCTCGTTGAAGTGAAGAGTTTGGTCCGTCGCTTTGAGCGGAAGCTGCACGGTGAAGCTGTAGCTTTTCGGGTCTTCCATGTTGCCCAATGCGTCGCGGCTGAAATAGATGAGGATGTGCTTTCCCTCCTCACCGTAAGTGAAAGGGCCGGTATAGACGGAGCAGCCGTCCAGCGATGCGGGGGAACACCCGGTCGAGTCGAATGCGTAATAGGTTTTCTCCGTCTTATAAAAGTCGTAAGCAACTAATTCCAGCGAAATGGGGGCATTATAGAGGGGAGTGGTGATGGATTTCGATTCTTTACCGTTCAGATAAAGCCGGGTGTCGGGCGGCTTGCCATCTACAAAGAAGGAGCTTCTGAAAGAGGCCGGATATCCCACCCGGTCTTTCGCATTGAAGACAACTTCATACCCGGTCTGAAGGTCGCGCTGGCTGGGAGTGGTGTAAGTGAGTGTATAGGTGTTGGACGGACCGGATTCCTGAAGGGGGAAAGTCTCGATCCTGGAGGTATTAACATACTTAATAGTAAGCGTGGCCTGGTACAAAGGCTCATCTGCGGTGACGGTAATGACGACGCTCTGGCCGGGGAGAACCCCTGGATAGGGCCGGATGTCAATACTTCCTATAGCGCTGCGGTTATCCAGGCCGAAGGTATAGGGTTTGGAGGTAAAGACATTTCCTGTGTTATCTCTCGCGGTGAACTGGATCGTCGTCTCTCCCTGAGGGAAATTTCTGACATTCACAAAGCTATCCTTCAATTGTATCGGACCCCGGTTCTCTGCGCCCGTCATGGTGTAGGAAATGGAGTGAAAACCCGACTCAAAACCATCCGTCGCACTAAGAACAAAATAGACCTCAAAGAACCAGTCCGTCTCCGACCCCTTCACCTCACTCGTCCAACCGGAATCAACTTTTCGGAACATAGGAACAATGTCGACTCTGGGAGCAGTGACATCACTGGAGGGGTCCACCGGCTGAACCAGAGCCATGGATGCCATGTAATTGGCCGACAGGTCGTACACGGGGGGACCGTTAGAGAGCAGAGTCGGGCTGCTCTTCGCTTGATTCTCGTGATACCTGCTGTCACTCCCGATCCCTAATTGGCCAGAATAGTTATCACCCCAGACCCAGACGCTCTGATCCGATTTAACGGCGATGTTATGTGCGTAGCCGGCAGCAATGGCGACGACGCTGGTAAACTGTTCAATTTTGAGGGGGATGGGGCTGAAGGTGATCGATCCCGTCCCTATACCCAATTGCCCCGTGCTATTGGAGCCCCAGGTCCAGACCTCTCCACCGGAAAGAGCCATTGCATGGTCTCCCCCACCGGCAATCGATTGAGCCGGAGGAAGCCCTTCCACTTTTTCCGGTGTGGACTTGCCGCGCCCCCATTGCCAGACGGTACCGTCTTTTTTCAGAGCCAGGCAAAAATTGCCCGCAGAAATGGCTGTTACATCGGTGAGACCCAGCACCTGTGACGGAATTTTAGTGGGCGCAGACTGTGTAATCGTACCATTCCCCAACTGCCCGCTCTGATTGACGCCCCAGGCCCAGACGGTGCCGTCTCTTCTGAGCGCAACACTGAAGCTATCCCCATTCACAATACCGCCCTTACCGTCTTCGATAGCCGTAATCTCGCTCAACCCCTCTACCTTTTCCGGCGCCATTATGAATTCGTGAGTTTTCGTGTTGCTGTTGTAATAGACGTAACCCCATTTCCATACGGTCCCATCATTCTTCAGAGCGAGACTGCTACCAGATCCTGAAGAGATCGCTACAATCCCAGACAGATCAGGGATCTGTACCGGTGTCGCACTGTTAGTGGTCGTGCCATTCCCCAATTGACCGAATTGATTACTCCCCCAGGCCCAAACCGTGCCGTCCGATTTAAGGGCTAAAGCATGTCTATCTCCCCGTGCGACGGCGATCACCTCGGTCAGGCCCGGCACCAATTTCGGAGTTTTTATTTCAGAGTCATACACCGAACCCCACTCGTAGACCACTCCTTTGGGCGGGGCTTGCGCACGTACAGGAGAGGCAACTATGATCGCTAAAGACAATATCACCAGAAAAGACAGGAAGATGGGTTTCATAGCAGTCTCTCGAATCGGTCTCACACTAGAGGGAAAGGCTCAATCCATTCTATCATAAATGACCGCTCTCTTGTTTTAAACCCATGCTTATCATAAAGCCAAAGAAGAACCGGCAAGCGCCCGTTGCGTTGTATTCGCATAACTATCGAGCAACGGTAAAGAGGGGCTCAGAATCCTGGAAGATTAAATCTCTTGTGGGTTTTTTCTCACGAACTCTTCGGGTGCCTACCTTCACTGTTCCGAAAAGAGCCCGGTCACAGCTACATACCGTTCACAGCTAAATAAAAGAGCGATCCTGTGTATTCTTCTTAAGGCATTGCCATTACGTTTCCTTCGGTTATCCGAGATACTGAAGGCGCCGAATATTTATGGTTACCTTATAATTTTCGGGGTTCTCTGCGTCTCTGCGGTGAAGATCTCATCCCTCAGGCGCGGGGGAAGGCGCGGTCGTAGACCTCTTTGAGGCGCTTGCGGCTGACGTGGGTGTAGATCTGGGTGGTGGCGACGCTGGCGTGGCCCAGCAATTCCTGAACGGTACGGAGGTCCGCGCCGCCCTCCAGCATGTGCGTGGCGAAGGAGTGCCGCAGGGTATGGGGGCTCACCCCTGCGATGGCTCCCGCCCGCTCGATCCATTTGTAGACGATCCCCCGGAGGCTCCGGTCGGAGAGGCGGTTGCCGCGAGAATTGAGGAAGAGGGCTGTCGTCGGCTTCCCGCTTTTTTGCGCCAGCTCTGAGCGTCCACGGTCCACATAGGCGTTCAGGGCATCCAGCGCCGGGATTCCCACCAGGGTCACACGCTCCTTGGAGCCCTTGCCCAGCACCCGGACCTCCCCCGCCTGCGTATGGATATCCCCGACGTTGAGGGAACAGAGCTCGCTGGCGCGGAGGCCGGAAGCGTAGAGCAGTTCCAGGATGGCGCGGTCCCGCAGGCCTTCGGGTTTGGAGAGGTCGGGCGCGTTGAGCAGGGCCTTCACCTCATCCGGCGCGAGGGGGCGGGGCAGGCGGCGGTCCAGCTTGGGGCTGGAGAGGCCGACGGTCGGGTCGGTGGAGTCGGGGTCATGGCCCCGGCGGTAGCGATAAAAAGCGCGGAGGGCCGCCATCTTCCGCGCGACGGTGCGCTTGGCGCATCCCTGCTTTTGCAGGTGGGCCAGGAACCGCCGTACAACGCGGTAATCCAGGTCGCCCTGAGGCGCTTCTACTTTCAGGAACTCCACGAAGCCGCGCAGGTCGGAGGCGTAGGCGCGGAGGGTGTGCGGGCTTGCGTTCCTCGTCGCGCGCAAGTGATCGAGGAACGAGTCCACGTCCGCATCGCCGAACGCTTCGGGCTGGAAGTCTATACCATCCGACTCCGCACTCTCTGTCTGATGGGGTGAGTTGCCTTCAGCTTTCATCGCCGCCATCCGCCTCGTCAAGACCTCATTCATATTTTTCCAATTCTTCCCTCAGATCGTCGCGTAACTGTTCCGGAGAGACGTGGGCAGCGGTCCCTTCCAGAGTAGGAAAAACGGCGACTCCCCGACCGTCTTTTTCCAGTCCCGGCAACCACCGCTCCATCCAGGCATCCAGTGGAATCATGCGAGGCTCATTCCCGCTGAAGGGCCCCTTCGCACAGGCGGCGGCGTATCGCTCATGCGGCCAAACCGGAACGAGTTCTTTTCCTTCATCATTTCCCAACAACGCCCAACCGTCGTTGTCCCCCACGCTCCAGACTTCCTCCGAATCCGCGACTCGTTTGACAAAGTATTCGTAACGCTTGGGAGCAGGCAGGGAAAAAACGGATTCTAATTCCTTGTCGCTTACAATCCAAGACATAGGCGAGTTATCCCGAAATGGCTATGACTTCTTCCAGCCGTTCCTCCGTCAATGCCCACTCCGCTTCGATAAACCGGTGAAGGTGGTCGCGGGCGCGTTCCACCTTGGCGAGGATGCGGTCCGCCTTCTTCCTTTTCTTGCCTTCGAGGGGAGGCATCAGGCCGAAGTTGGAGTTCATCGGCACGAACTTCCCGCCGGGGTAGGTGGTGGGGTGGGCCTCGCCGGAGACGTAGCGCAGCAGGCTCCCCACCATCGTTTCGGCAGGGGGGACGGCTTCCTGTAGCCCCTGCAAGAATCGCGCGGCGTTCGCCCCGGCGACGATCCCCGCCGCCGCGCTCTCCATGTAGCCTTCCACGCCGCACAACTGCCCCGCCACGAACAGGGCGCGCCCGTCGTTCCACTTCTCACTCCGGACGCGGAGGCTCGACTGCAACAGGCGCGGGGAGTCGAGGTAGGTGTTGCGGTGCATCTGGCCGTACCGCACGAATTCGGCGTTCTCCAGGCCAGGGATCGTTCGGAAGACCCGCTTCTGCTCCGGGTACTTCAAGCGGGTCTGGAAACCGACGAGGCCGTAGCGGGTCCCCTCCTGGTTCTCCTGCCGGAGCTGCACCACCGCGAACGGCTGCTGCCCGGTGCGGGGATCCACCAGCCCGACCGGCTTCATGGGGCCGTAGGCCATGGTCTGCTCCCCGCGTCCCGCCAGCTCCTCGATGGGCAGGCACCCCTCGAAGAGGTACATCGGCTCGAAGTCCTTCATCGGGGCGAGTTCGGCGGAGAGCAGGGCTTCGCGGAAGGCGCGGTACTCCTCCTCGTCCATGGGGCAGTTGAGGTACTCCCCCTCGCCCTTGTCGTAACGGGACTGCGCGAAGCAGACCGAGCGGTCGATGGTCTCGGCGTCCACCGTCGGCGCGATGGCGTCGTAGAAATAGAGGTGGTCGTCTCCGGTGAGGCTCGCCAGTTGCCGGCTCAACCCTTCGGTCGTGAGGGGGCCGGTGGAGATGATGACGGCGGGAGCGTCGGGGATCGCGGTCACTTCCTCCCGCACGACCGTGATCCGGGGATGCCCCGCGATCTTCTCCGTCACGAGCGCCGAGAAGACCGGCACGTCCACCGCCAGCGCCTCCCCCGCCGGAACCGCCGCCTCATCCGCGACGGGCAGCAGCGCGGAACCCAGGCGGCGCATCTCCTCTTTCAATAGTCCATGAGCCGTGGTGGGGCTTTTGCCCTTGAAGGAGGTGCTGCACACCAATTCCGCGAGATTGCCGGTGCGGTGGGCCGGAGTCATCCGGACGGGGCGCATCTCGTACAGGGCGACGTTCACCCCGCGCTCCGCCGCCTGCCACGCCGCTTCGCTCCCGGCCAGCCCGCCCCCGATAACAATCAACTCCGCGCTCATATATTCGGCCTTTCTTTACCTACGTCGATTAAATCGGCTCTTGCACTGGTGAACCCTGTGCGTGCGCCCTCACCCCCGCGCTTCGCGCTGGCCCTCTCCCAATGCTGGGAGAGGGATCCGAACGTACTGCTCTTCGGGAAACGACCTCTTCGTTTCATCTTCGGGCAAGTTTTCTCAGTAGAGAATAGTGTCGCTTCCCGATCCCCTCTCCCAGGATTGGGAGAGGGGCAGTCGCGAACGAAGGTGAGCGACGGGGTGAGCAACTGTCTTGGAAGTCAAGAGGGAAGGTGAGGGAG
>JAHWJO010000555.1 GCA_019348365.1 Armatimonadota bacterium
TAAAACTTTGGGAGAGAGGATTCCCGCTTTGCGCGGCACTTCGTACGCAATAGCCCGGTTTTTCAACGCCGGGCGATAGAGGAAATTCTCCCCGTTCCTCTGTTTTAACGCCGGGCGGTGAAGGGCCGATAACTTATCGCCGGGCGGTTAAGATCGACCCGCACAGTTCTCGATAGTGTCAAAAATAGGGCGGCGAATCGACTTCATTCAAACTTCATAATTCTTTCATTTAAACTTCATCTCGCCATCGGTCTGAAGATATGTAAGACCGGACAGCGCTCGGGAAATCATCTCCCGCTCCCGCCGGCCGGATCGAAAGGACCGATTCCATGCAGACAAGCCAAGAAAGCCTGGCCCGAAACGCGGCCCTTCGCGTGCTCCCCCTCCTTCTCTGCAGCACAGCGATCTCCACGGCGTTCGCCCAATCGAACCCGCGAGGCGGCGTCAGCGGGCCGGGCGGCGTGCGTCACCTCACCGGATCCGTCGTCTCGGTGGATGCTACGGCGGGCACTCTCACGCTTCAGGCGCAAGTCGGCCCGCAGGCCAAAGCGGTCACCCTCGCCGTCTCCGCCGCCACTCCCGTCCACCGATTCACCACGGTGGGGATCAGTGGCCTGGCCGTCGGCGATCAGGTGGAGGTGATGGGAATTCCCCTGAACATCCAGGCGCAGGCGATTCGGTCGGGGGATCGGCCCCAGAGGCCGGAGGGCGCGCCGACGGGCGGCGGGCCGACTCCTCCGGCGGGCATGCAAAACGGGCAGAATCCGCCCCCGAACGGCGAGGCGAACCGGCAGCGACCGCAACCCCCGCAGCAAGGCGTTCAGGGACGACGACCGGGCGGCGCGCCCTCCGGAGGAGTCGGCCCGCAGAACGGTTCGGGCAGGGGAGACGTGAACCGACGGCCCGGCGGCGGTAACCAGCAGGGACCGCCCCGGCCTCCTCAGAACGGGCAGAATCCCCAAAACCCGCAGGGAGGCGGCCCGGATGCGAACGGCGCGGCTCCTCAGCCGGAAGGTCCTCCCGTCCGAGCTCATGCGCTGGGCGCCATCAAGAGCGTGGACGCCGCCGCCGGCCTGCTCGCTCTCAACGTGGCGGAGGGACTCGATATCCTCGTGAATGTCCCGGCGGACCTGAAGATCGGGAAGCGGAACGCCGTCACCCTCGCCGACATTCTGACCGGGGACCTCGTGGAAGTCCTCTTCTCCGTGGGACGCGCCGGGAATCTGATCGCCCTCGGAATCAACGTCAAGGCACCGGACGAGGTGACTCCCTGACATCCTTACTCTCAAGGGAGCGCTGCCCTGAACCCGGATCCCATCCGATGGAGTCGGTGCTCCGTTAAGATACAGGCAGGAGTCAAGCAGGGAAGGTGGATCAAAGCGGAAGGTACCGATCCATGACGGACTTCGGCTCCCCTCCCCGTGTCGGGGAGGGGCTGGGGGAGAGGTCACCCCCTTTCTCCCACCGAGAACTTCCGTCCCATTGGAACCACGACAATGAAAAGAGTAGGGGGAGTCTTCAGAACTCCCCCTGCTCACTTTCGTACCGATCTCTGTCCCAACAGTGCTGTTTTGAGTCCACACTCGATCCAATCAATCGCTGCCCTCTGGTTCAGTGGATGGGTTCTTTCGTGTAGCTCAGGTCCAGGAACTCGTTGTGGGTGGGCGCCGGGCCGGACGGACTTTTGATCGCTTCCGGGGGAAGGGGGCGCCCGTTCTCGTACACCGTCGGGAAGTACTGCCCCGTGAGGATCTCCCCCGCCTCCACCTCCACCCGGTTCTGGATCAGGTGCGTCCCGTTCGGCACGTAGCGGGTGTGACCCGGCATGTAATGCACCGCAATGGCCCGCCGATGCCGCTGCGAGGGGTTGGGCGCGCTGCCGTGCCAGGTCAGCGAATGGTGGAACGCCGCGCATCCGGCGGGCACCTCGATGGGGACCACCTTCACTTCGGCGTCTTCGGGGAGCTGCGAGGGGTCGTAGGTCGGCGCGAACTCCTCTCCGGTCCCCAGAGCGCGATGAGTGCCCCACTTGTGGCTGCCCGGCACCATCCGCATGCAGCCGTTCTCCAGCGTCGCGTCGTCCAGCGCCACCCAGCAGCTGATGAGATCGGCGGGCTCCAGGATCGGCCAGGCGGGGTAATCCTGGTGCCAGTTCGTCGAGGTGCCGATTACGGGCGGCTTGTACTGGATTTGATCGTGCCACACGCGGATTGTGTCGGTGTCCATCAACTGGGCCATCATTTCCAGAATCACCGGATTGCAGAGGTGCGCCCGGAACAGGTCGTCGGCCTGCCAGATATTGACGATCTGCACGACGACGCGGTCGCTCTTCAACCCCCCGCCCGACATGTTGCGCAGCGCCTCCGGGGGGGCTTCCGACTTCCCTTCGATCACCGCATCGAGCCGGTCGCGAAGCCGCTCCAATTGTTCGTCGGTCAGGACGCGAATGGATTCGTTCAAATAGCCGTTCTCATGAAACGAACGGATCTGTTCCGGGGTCAGCATATCGATCTCCTTATCCCTCTTCCGGAAGGGAAGAGATTGAGCGCGCCGGAGGGGCGTTACGAAAGCGCCTGCCCACTCCCATCGCCGCCGTTGTGAACGCGGGAGAGGGGGCACATGGGAACGATTTATCCCCGGCACTTCCAATCCCTCCTTTTTCCGTGTAGGATGTGTGTGGAGCCAAGACGGAGAATTCCCCGGTATAATTCAGAGAAGGAACTCTGTGGAACTTCTCGAAGTGTCAGGTGTCCAAAAGAAGGGCTTGCAACCGTTGAGGCCCGACGTTTTAGGGGTGGGGTATTCTGGGCGAACAGCCCGCTTATTACTTCTGGAGGAATGATGAATAAATTTTTAGTGGCGCTCCTGTCCGGCGCGATGATCCTGAGCGGCGCGGCTCATGCCGCCAAAAAGGCGCCCACCAAGCCCAAAGCCAAGCCTAAAGCGGCGCTGGTCTGCCCCGTCATGGGCGCGAAGATCGCTTCCGTGAAAGAGGCGGTGGGAAAGAGCACCTACAAAGGCAAGACCTACTACTTCTGCTGCGCCGGGTGCAAGCCGGAGTTCGACAAGAACCCCGAGAAGTTCATCAAGAGCACCAGCAAAGACAAGAACAAGAAGGTCGTCGCCGAGACCGAGAAAGAGAAGACCGAGAAGGCCGAAGAGATCGTCTGCGCGGTGAGGGG
>JAHWJO010000556.1 GCA_019348365.1 Armatimonadota bacterium
CATAGAATTAAAGAATAACCGACCCCTCCGGCTTTCCCCCCGCGATGGGTAAGGGAGACCGAAGGTACAACATGGAGTATTGAATCCAATAGGGAGGACGATCTCGGTGGGCGGGAGGGGGTGGACCTCTCCCCCAGCCCCTCCCCGTATCGGGGGGGGGAGCCAAATGCCTTCATGGATCGGTTCCTCCTACATGGAACCTCTATCCAACTTTACGCATCAGGCCCCTCTCCCCGTGGGAGAGGGGTGCCCAAAGGGCGGGGTGAGGGAGACTCCCCGGCTCGGATCAGGTATACAATTCCTTGATCGGCTCGGTGTCGGGGAGGATGGGAACGGGCCGGCCCTGCGGCGTGACCAGCTCCTTTTGGTAGTTGACCCCCAGCGCGTCGTAGATCGTCGCGGCGACCTCCGGCGGCTTCACCTGCCGGTCAAGGACGTATTCGCCGCGCTCGTCGGTCGTGCCGATGACCTGCCCGCCCTGCACCCCGGCCCCGGCGAAGATCATCGAGCCCGCATGGCCCCAGTGGTCCCGGCCTGCGTCCTTGTTGATCTTGGAGGTGCGCCCGAACTCCCCGAAGATGGCGACCAGCGTCTCGTCGAGGAGGCCCCGGTCCCGCATATCGCGCAGCAGCGCAGCCATCGCCTTGTCGAACGGGATCAGGTCGCGGTCGCAGCTTTCAAAGATTTTCGCGTGGTGGTCCCACCCGGCGAGGTTGAGGAAGACGAACCGGACGTTCGCCTCCACCAGCCGACGCGCGAGGAGGCACTGCATCCCGAACCGCCCCTTCGTGCCGTACATCTCCTTCGTCTTCTCGCTCTCTTTCGAGAGGTCGAAGGCGTTGCGCGCTTCGGAGGAAAGGACCATCTGCGTTGCGCGCTGATAGAAGGTGTCCATCGAAGCGAGGTCGGCGCTGCCCTCCACCCGCTTCGCCAGCGTATCCACCGATTCCAGCAGGCTCTTGCGGCGGTTCAGGCGCTCCACGTCCACGTCGGGCTGGAGGGAGAGGTTCGTCACCTTCCAGTCTTTGTTGGACGGATCGCCAGTCTTGAACGACTCGCAGGTCTCGCCGAGGAACGCCGACTTGCCCAGTTCCCAGGTGAACGAGGCGTTGCGCGGGATGGCGACGTAGGGCGGCAGGGTGTTCAGCGGCTTCGTCTCGTGGGTGACGATGGAGCCGATGGAGGGGTGATCCCCGCCCTGCATCACGCCGTAGTTGCCGGTGAGGACCCACTGGGTCGCGGTCTCGTGGTGGTCGCTGCCGGTCGCCTGGGACCGCACGAGCGCGTACATATCGTTGAGCTTCGCCAGCTCCGGCACCGGGTCGGTGTACTGGATGCCGGCGAGTTTCGTGGAAATGACGCCGTACTTGCCCCGGATCTCCTCCGGCGCGGTCGGCTTGGGATCGAACGTGTCATGATGGGTGATCCCGCCGCCGAGGAAGACGCAGAGCACGTTCTTCGCGCGGTTCTTCCCGTTCAGCCCGCTGAGGGCGGACGCCTGCGCCGCTTCCATGCGCAGGAGGTCGGGCAGGGTGAGCCCCACCGCGCTCAACGCGCCGATCCGCAGGAAGTCCCGCCGGGTGATCCCGCTGCAATTGGTGCTGCTGTTTTTCCCACGAAATGAAAGCATCTGGCCTCCGGCGGGATCGGGGATCAGGGGTCGGGGATCGGTGGGGTTATCGGGACGACAGAGCAATTCTGTTGCGCCGAAGACATTACCGATCCCTGATCCCCGATCAATGATTGAACATAAACTCCTTGGCGTTGAGGAGCGCCCAGAGGACGTCCTGCATCCCTTCTTCCCGGCTTTTCGCCTTGGCAACCGCCGTGAGGGCGGCTTTCTGCTCGTGCGGGGCCGGGCGGCGGGCCAGCGCGCGCAGGAAGAGTTCTTCCACGACCTGCGGGTCCGCCGTCTTCTCTTTCAAAAGCTGCGCGAGAGTTCCTTCCGGATGCTTGAGCTTGCCCTGAAGGTTCTCCCCGTTGAACAGGTCGAGCGCCTGGGACATGCTGGGCGCGTTGGTCCGCTCGCAGTCGGTGGGCATGACGCGCGGCGGCCGCCCGAACACATCCAAGGTTAAAGAGGGCAGTTCGGTGTCGGAAAGTTCCATCGCTCTCGTGCCGAGCGGGTACGTCGCGAACTTATCCGGCACGCCGGTCACCTGCGCCACCGCGTCCATCATCTCCTCCGCCACGAGCCGCCGCACCGGGTACCGCGAGAAGTACTGCGTGTCGATGAGGTTGTTCTTCGTCGGAACCGAGCTCGCCTGGTAAGTGCGGCTCTTCATGATCGTCGCCATGAGGTACTTGAGATCGTACTTGTGGCGGATCAGGTCTTTCGCCAGCGCGTCGAGGAGCTCTTCATTCTTCGGCGGGTTGGTGCTGCGGAGGTCGTCCACCGGCTCGACGATCCCGGTGTAGAAGAGCCGCGCCCAGATCCGGTTCGCGATGTTCCGCGCGAACGGCTCCCTGCCCTCGCCCCTCGTCAGCCACGCCACGAATTTAATCCGCCGGTCTTCCTTCTCGCCCACTTTCAGAAGTGAGCCGTCGAGGGGGCCGGGGGGCATATTCTGCCCGGTGCGGAGGTGCTTCATCTCGCCCTTGTCGATGGGCAGGATGCGCTCCGGCACGGGGTCGGCTTTGCCTTCGCCGTTCACCTGCGCGAAGATGGCGGCGAACTTGTAGTAGTCGTCCTGCGTGTACTTCTCGGTGGGGTGGTTGTGGCACTTGGCGCAGTTGATCCGCGTACCGAGGAACACCTGCGAGACGATCTCGCCCGTCAGCTCCGGGCTGCGGACCCATCCCCGCGAGTTCCGGCGCTGCTGCTGGCGGCTGACGTACCAGAGGGACTGCGGCTTTTCGGTGGTGGAGCCGCTCGCCGCAATGAGATCGATGGCGAACCGGTCCCACGCGCGGTTGGTGCGGAACTGGTCGGTGATCCACTGGTGCAGCGCGAGGGTGTTCTTCCGGTTCATGTGCTCCTTGCGCATGAGGAAGAGATCGGAAAATTTGAGCGCCCAGACGCTCGCGTACTCGGGCCGCTGGAGCACCTCGTCGATGAGCTTGTTCCGCTTGTCGGGGTCCTTGCTGTCGAGAAATTTCCGCGCCTCGTCGGCGGTGGGGAGCGTCCCGATCGCATCGATGTAGACGCGGCGCAGGAATTCGGCGTCGGTGCAGGGGCC
>JAHWJO010000117.1 GCA_019348365.1 Armatimonadota bacterium
CACCACGCGAACAACACGGACGAACAGGGCGACCGCAACGCGCAACGGCGCGTATGTCCCGCCGCAGACCAGCCGAACGCCGGTCACCCCCGGCACGTACGTCTTTACCGGTCCCGTCACCCGCGCGTCCGGATTCGATGACCGGTCGATCACCGTCAACCACAACGGCATCCTCCGCCCGGCCTTCGTGCCCGACACGGCGGAAGTGACGCGGGACGGGGCACGGATCTCCGTCCACGACCTCCGCGAAGGCGAGACGGTCCGCGTGACCGCAAAGCAGCTCGCCCCGAACGAGTGGCGGGTGCTGCGGATCAACGTCGTGGAACCCATCGTAACGACGGCCCGCGTCCGGCAGCCCGCCGAGCGAATCGTGGAGGAGACGTATCGCGAGGAGCGAGTCGCGCGGCGCGACCGCCTGGGCGCAGCGGATCGCGACCCGTTGCTGGACCGTTTCGACCGTGAAGCCCCGACCCTCGTCGATTACACCGGCGTGGGCGTGGTCGAAAGCGTCGACCGCGACGAGGAGCTGTTCAAGGTGCGGGTCGGCAACAACACCCGCACGGTGTACGCCATGGAAGCACAGATTTCAGGGGTGAGCCGGGTGCGCGACCTGCGGAAAGGCGACCGCGTCCGGGTTCAGGGGGACGTTTTTGGCCGTGACATCTTCGCGACCCGCGTGACGATGCTGGATTAAAAACCGTCTCAAGCGCCTCTGACGGCCCTCTGCTTATCATGGATGAAAGGTGCAGGGCCAACCTGCAAAAAGTCCCCTCTTCCACGCAGGAAGAGGGGACTTTTTGCATTCAGCCTGTTCAGAGAAAATGGAAAGGCGTATCGAACCTTTCAAGGGTTGCACGACCCTGTAATCGCCGAGTACAATCCTTCAAAAGAATCTGGAAATTCCAGCAGGGTCCTTTCATTCCAACACCCGGCGATTCAAATCGCGGCTACAACGGCACGAAGTCGGCCTGCGCCGACTCCCTCTCCGCCTGATTCTCTTCTTTGAGTCAAGAGGATCCCCCCTTGAACCGGGGGGGGAACCCGCCTGCGCGGGTTTCGTGCCTCTCCAGCCGCGACTTCAGTCGCCAAGAAGTTGAATGAAATGACCCTGGAAATTCCAGATCGGACTCTTGACAGGCCCTTTTGCCACTGGTATACTGTCTTGGTTGCGCGGAACGAATTACGAACCGACGGCAACCTATCACGCAATCAGCCATCAAGACGACAGATTTTAAGTACGGTGAACCGGGCTTCGAGCCCCTTCCTCCGCTTGAAACTGTAAGCTTGAGGGAAGGAAAAAGAACAATGGCAACCGGAACCGTCAAGTGGTTCAACGAAGCCAAGGGCTTCGGCTTCATCGAGAACGACAATGGCAGCGGCGATCTTTTCGTCCACTTCTCCAACATCGCGGGCAACGGGTTCAAGACCCTCCGGGATGGCGAACCCGTCGAGTTCGATGAAGCGGAGGGCCGCAAAGGCCCCGAGGCCGTCAACGTACGGCCCCGCTAAGGCATAAAGGCGATCTCGTCCACCGGATGAGACGAACCCTACCCTTTCCCCCGGCTCTCCTTTACGAGACGCCGGGGTTTTTGTTTGCCCCCTGTCCAGCTTTCTGTCGTCTCTTTGCCGTGCGGTCCCTCCGCTCCCGCAGCGTTCTGGTCCCCTCCCCTTTACACCCGGATCCTTCCAGCAGTTGAGGGACAGTTCACCCTGACAGGCGTAAGCCCCCCTCATTTTTCCCGCTCCATGCGCGTTGACTTCGCGTAAACGGCCCCGCTATAATGAAACCGTTGCGCCGTCCAAGATGTTTCCGGCGCAACCTTCATCACCTTCCAGAGACATCAAGACACAGATTTCAGGCGGGGCACAACGAAGCGGTAGTGCTTCCCCTCAGATGAAACTGTAAGCTTGAGGAAAGGAAACATTACCATGGCAACTGGAACCGTCAAGTGGTTCAACGACACCAAGGGATTCGGCTTCATCGAGAACGATGACGGCAGCGGCGATCTCTTCGTCCACTTCTCCAACATCGAGGGCAGCGGCTTCAAGACTCTCCGCGAGGGCGAGCCCGTCGAGTTCGAGGCCGCCGAAGGCCGCAAAGGCCCCGAGGCCGTCAACGTCCGGCCTCGATAAAAGAGCATCGGAGTGTCCGGTCCGCCGGATCTTTCCAACTCCCTTGAACCCCGGTTCCTTCTCGGAGGGCCGGGGTTTTCATTTGCCTCATTGTGACGATCCAGCCCTTCCTCCCCTCGCCAAGACCCTGAGCGTGGATTGGATTCGCCCTCAGCCAAGCTGAATCAGAGAGTAGGGGGTCGGGTGTAGGGGGTAGCGCCCTCACCCCCGCGCTTCGCGCTGGCCCTCTCCCCATTCTGGGAGAGGGATCGGGATGCATCACTCTTCTCTTCGGAGGGAGGAATTCTCTCCTGACACTCTACTCAACACCGTTCCGTCGTTCCCGTCGGCTTGTACCATGCCTCGGTCCTGTTGCGGAATGAACGCGACAGATCTCTCTCCCAGAATTGGGAGAGGGCCAGCGCGTAGCGCGGGGGTGAGGGCGTCACTCCCCAGCTTCTTGACTCCCCCTCAAGTTGGTTTACCCTTCGTTCCGCACCACGAGGAAATTCCCCAGCGCGAGCGCATCCATCCGCGTCTTCAGGAAACAGTTGATGGCCTCTTCCGGGCGGAACACGATCGGCTCGTTCTCGTTGAACGACGTGTTGAGCACCACCGGCACGCCCGTCTGCCGCTCGAACGCCTTGATGAGCCCCCAGTAGATCGGGCTGACCTCGCGCTCCACGGTCTGAAGCCGCCCCGTACCGTCTACGTGAGTCACGGCGGGAATCACCGACTGCTTCTCTTCCTTCACCTTGTAGGCCATCAGCATGAACGGCGAGGGGTAATCCTGCTCGAAGAAGTCGCCCACGCGCTCGGCCAGGACGCTCGGCGCGAAGGGGCGGAACGGCTCGCGGTGCTTGATCCGCGCGTTCAGGATGTCCTTCATGTCGCCCCGGCGCGGGTCCACCACGATGCTGCGGTGGCCCAGGGCGCGCGGGCCGAACTCCATCCCCCCCTGGTACCAGCCGAGGACCGCTCCCCCCGCGATGAGTCCGGCGGCCCGTTCCGCCATCTCCTCGGTCGAAAGGACCTCGTACTCCAGGTTGCGGCTTTTCAGGGCCGCTTCCAGCTCCGCCGGGGACCACTCCCCGCCCGTGTAGGCGTGGCGCATGACGAAGCTGCGCGGCTGTTTCGCATCCATGTGGAGCGCGTAGAAGGCCGACCCGATGGCGGTCCCGTCGTCCCCGGCGGCGGGCTGGATGTATACCTCCTCGAAGGGGGTCTCCTTGCGGATCATCCCGTTGAAGGTGCAGTTGAGGGCGACTCCGCCCGCGTAGGCCAGGTTCCGGTTCGGGACGAGCTGGTGGAGCCGCCGGCAGAGGTGCGCAAGCGCCTCTTCCAGCCGCACCTGAAGGGAGGCGGCGAGGTCGTGGTGGTGCTGGGTCAGGGGCTCTTCCGGCTTCCGCGCCGGCCCGAACGTCTCATTGAACTTGTCGGAGTAGATCCGGCCCATGGTCGGGCTGCCCGATTCCCACGTCATGTCCACGCCATGGGTGTGGTGGGTGAAATAGTCGAGGTTCAACTCGAACAGGCCGTTGGGGATGAGGCGCACGATGTCCCGGAACTGCTCCAGGTAGCGCGGCTCGCCGTAGGGGGCCAGGCCCATCACCTTCCCTTCGTCGCCGTACTTGGGGAAGCCGATGTACTGGGAGACCGCCGTGTAGTAGATCCCAAGGGAATGGGGATACTCCACCTTTTCGAGGACGCGGAGGTCCGTGCCCGACCCCGCGCCGAGCATGGTGCTGACGAAGTCCCCGAACCCGTCCACGGAGAGGCAGGCGGCCTCTTCGAAGGGGGAGACGAAGAAGGCGCTGGCGAGGTGTGCGCGGTGGTGCTCGACATGATGGAGCTGCGCCTTCAACTGGCCTTCCGCCTCCGGGAAGTGGTGGAGGATGTCGTCGCGGAGGTTCCGGATCTTGGAGGCGTACGCCAGGCGGTCCTTTAATACCGAGATGCCGGGGAACTGCCGGAGCACCCGCAGGACCTTCCGGTGGAGGTTGGCGTTCGGGTTGCGCCCGGTGGCGATGTGATCGACCTCGTTGATCGTGATGCCCGCGCGGTCCAGGCAGAACCGGATCGCTTCAACGGGAAAGCCCGCGCAGTGTTTCTCCCGGTTCAATCGTTCTTCGGCGATGGCGTAGAGCAGCTTCCCATCCCGGATAAGGCAGGCCGAGGCGTCGCCATGGTACGCGTTGATCCCTAAAACGACCATACAAACTCCTTTATCGGTCCCGGCGTCCCCTCTCATCGGACTCCGGCGGTCTCCCCTCGCAGAGGAGACGAATATAAAAAGCGGGCCACCGATGAGGGCCGGGAGTGTTTTCCCTGAATCCTCTCGGGCCGCTTCAGTTATGAGGCGCTGATATCCCGGCGAGCCATAGCAGAAAGTGAGCGCCGGGCGTTAACTGTCTTTCGCGGCGGACCGTCTCAATTCCTCTCATCAAGAAGGGTGGTTGCCTGTCTCCCCTCCTATATGTTTACATGGATGTGGCGGAAACGGATAGGGGAGTCCGGGCCATTTGCGCCCCTGCCTCAGCGTCTTGCAGGCTTTGCTTCACTGTTTTAGGATTCCCGCAGGGGATTCTCTCCTTTATCCTTCTGAGCGGGGCACTCCCTCTTCCATGTCATCCCGAGTCTCTTTCCTGTTCTTCCGACTCCCTTTCCTGTCATTCCGAACGGAGTGAGGAATCTGATCCCGAGAACGATAAACTCATTCCTGTACAACAGACTCTGTCATGGGCCGAAAGACTCTTTTCCGTACGGTCAGATCCCTCGACTTCGCTCGGGATGACATGGAAGGGAGTCGGAAGGACAGGAAGGTATGATTCGGGTGGACTGGGATGTACTAAAGGGATGTACTTATTGGGAGGATGTGGAGCCGGTAGCTTGTGATTGAGTCCCGTGTCTGTTTCCTGTAGGGACAGGGAAAACGGCCCCCGGCGCGAAGAAGTATAGAGGAGTCTACCCGAAGAACCCCTTGGAGTGCGGCGGCTTGCCGCCGCTTTCCTCCCCTGCCCTCCAACCGCTCCCTGTCAACAATAAAAAAAGCGGCGGCAAGCCGCTGCACTCCAAAGATGGCTCTCGGTTTCACCGGATTTGAACTGTCAGCCACACCATCTTTTTCTCATGCCCCTCCCTCCCTCACAGAACCCCAAAGTCCCGGCCTCGCGGAAATGGGCCGCCATCCGACTGATAGACCTCATGGCCCGCGCGGCGGCGTTCCCCCTCCTGCCGCTGCTCCGCCGGACTCCCGCGCCCTGGGGCCCTTCCCCCCGCATCCTGCTCCTCCGGGCGGACGGCATCGGGGATTTCCTGATGACGACGCACCTCTTCCCCGCGCTGCGGCGGGCCTATCCCCAGGCGCGGATCGACCTCCTCTGCAACCGCTGGTCGAAGGAGATCGCGGACCTTTACGCGGGAGAGGTGGACGAGATCCTGACGCTCGGCGCGGACAACGCCCGCCCGAAAGTGCTGAAAGCCCTGATCGCCCGTTTGCGGGCCGGGCGGTACGACATCGCCGTGGACCTGCGGGGCGATTTCCGCTACACCCTGCTGTGCGGCCTGTCCGGCGCGCGGCACCGGTTCGGGTTCGCGTACAGCGGCTTCGATTTCCTGCTCACTCATGTCCTCCCCTCGGCGGGCATGCACCAGGTCGAGGAGGTGGCGGCGATGGGCCGCGCGCTGGGGACTCCCCTCGAGGCCGAGCTGCGCCTGCCCCTCACCGATGACCTCCGCCGGTTCGCCGAGGAGTACCTGGGGTCGGCCTCGCCTCAAGCGCCGTGGGTCGCGATGCACCTCTCCGTCAGCCGCCCCGCGAAAGCCTGGCCGTTGGAGCGGTTCGCGGAAGTCGCATCCACCCTCATGGAGGAGCACGGCGCCCGGATCCTCCTTCTGGGAGGGAAAGACGACCGCGCGCAGGCGGAGGCGTTCAGCGCCATGCTCCCCCGCCCGGCCCGGATCGCCGCCGGCGAAACTTCCCTCGCCCAGACCGCAGCGCTCCTGGAGCGATGCCGCCTGTTCGTGGGAATCGACTCCGGCCCCGCGCACCTGTCCGCCGCCGTCCACTGCCCGACCCTCGTCCTCTTCGGGGCGACGGACCCCCGGATCTACCGGCCCTGGGGCGCTCACTGCCGGGTCCTGAAGGCGTCCCGCCCCTGCGACCGCCGGTGCGATCAGGTCCGGTGCGCGATACCGGAAGACTCCTGTATGAAAACCCTCCCGGCGGAGGCGGTACGCGCCTCGGCTCTGGAATTGCTGGAACAGTATCCTCAACCGTCTGCAGAAAGGGAACCCCTCTCATGCGCCTGAGCATCGTCACGCCGTCTTACAACCAGGGCCCGTACATCGAGCGAACGATCCAGAGCGTGCTGGATCAGGCGTACCCGGACCTGGAGTACTGGGTGATGGACGGCGGCTCCACCGACTCGACCGTCGAGATTCTCCGCCGGTACGAGGATCGGCTCCAGTGGATTTCGGAGAAGGACAAAGGCCAGGGGGATGCGGTCAACAAGGGGTTCCAGCGGGCCACCGGCGACATCCTCGGGTGGCTCAACTCCGACGACACCTACACGCCGGAAGCCTTCCGAACCGTGATGGAGTACTTCGAGGCGCACCCGGAGATCAACTTCGTCTGCGGCGCCTGCCAGATGATCGACGAAGAGGACCGCGTGCTCTACGTGAAGCAGGATTGCGCCTTCAACCTGCGCCGCCTCGTCCGGATGGGGGTGAGCAACGTCGTCCAGCCCACCGTCTTTTTCCGGCGGGAGCTGCTGGAGAAGGCCGGGGCCGTGGACATCTCCTACCGTCATGGCATGGATTACGAGCTCTGGTGCCGGATGGGGCCGCACATCCGGGCACACTATTTCACCCAGCCGCTGGCAAACTGGCGCTATCAGGCGGACAGCAAGACCTGCTCGCAGCGGCACATCTCCATCGAGGAGGGCAAGCTGATCCGCAGCCGCTATCTCCAGAGCAAATGGGAGCTGCCCTGGTGCTGGTACTACGACTTCCGCGTGAAGCTTTATCTCGTGTTGGAACCGTACCTGTTCCGCTGGAAACCGGAGAAAAACCCGGCGGGGCGTCTTCCGGATAGCGAGCTTGTCAGTGAAGAGGCTTCATCGAGAGCGGGTACCCGGAATTGAGTGTTGTCGGGGCGAGGTCTATCCTCGCCCCTTTTGCTTTTCGGACATGTGCGTAACGTTACGCGCTCTCCCTCTTCCGCCTCGGATTCGCCCTCACCCCGCCCTTCGGGCACCCCTCTCCCAGAGGGAGAGGGGATCGGGATGCATCACTTTTCTCTCCGGAGGAAACAGATCCGAAAATGAAACAACACGGTCTTCTCCCGCAGGGCAGTACGTTCAGATCCCTCTCCCAGAATTGGGAGAGGGCCAGCGCGAAGCGCGGGGGTGAGGGCGACTCCCCGACCCAAAGCCCCACGACTCAGAGACTGTTCACAATTCGTAAATCGGCATTCCCATGACACTGGTCAGGCGGCGGCGTTGGCACTAACATGAGAATACGAATCCCTGATGAAGGAGACCGCCATGCATGACCGCATCCCCGTCGGCAAGAAAGCGCCGTGGGAAATCAATATGATCGTCGAGATCTCAAAAGGCAGTTCCAATAAATACGAATTCGATCCGGAATTTGGAGTGTTCCGACTGGACCGGGTCCTCTACTCACCGCTCTACTATCCCTGTGATTACGGCTTTGTCCCCAGCACCCTCGCCGGGGACGGCGACCCTCTCGATATCCTGGTGCTGGGGAGTCATCCCACCTTTGTCGGGTGCCTGGTCGAGGTGAAGCCGCTCGGCTCCCTCCTGATGCACGACGAGAAGGGCGAGGACTGGAAGGTGCTGGCCGTGCAGACCCGCGATCCCCGCTTCAACGGCAGCCGCAACCTCAGCGACCTCTCGCCGCACACCCTCCGCGAGATCGAGCATTTCTTCGAGGTCTATAAACACCTGGAGGAGAAGACGACGGAGGTCGTTGGCTGGCGGGGCCTGGGAGAGACCCACGAGCTGATCCTCCGCAGCAAAGCCGATCACGAGCGCCTGAGCGAGTAAGAACCCGATGGCGACTAAAAATCAATAGAGTATGGACGGGAGGAACACGCCCGCCGGCTCGTTGTACAGGCCCAGGCTCATCAGGGTCATCGTCTGCTTCACCCGCAGCCCGTTTTCGAGGCACCAGCGGAACAGCTCTCCGTTGCGCGTGGGGAGCAGGAACCCCGGCCCGGTGAACTCCGGCGCCGCGCCGATGAGCGCCTTCATGTCTTCGTTGCTCTCGCCCACGGCATGGCTGAAGAAGCCGATCCCGGTGGCGTAGCCGGTGATCCGCCTGTCGTGCTCGACGACCGTGGCCGTCCCCTGCCGGATCGCGCCGAGGAGCTCCGTCCCCCGGTCGAAGCCGTGCACCCGGAGGCAGAGGCGGTTACAGCCGTCGAGGTCCGCTTCGGCGGCGGGCCGGACCGAATAACCCGGCACTTCCAGCCCCAGGGCCGATCCGTACATGTTCGCCAGAGGCTCCCGCACGTCGAAGCCGAGTTTCGCGTAAAGGCTCAGAGAACGGCTGTGGTAGCTCGCCTGCACCAGCCGGACTCCGGCCGCCCCTCTCCGGTGTGCCCGCTCCAGCACGTCCGTCATCAGCCGCCGACCGACCGCGCTGTTCTGGGCGGACGGATCGACGGTGATCGGGCCGACCCCGGCGATGCTCGACCCTTCCCACAGGAAGTTGCTGCCGACGATGCGCCCATCGGCTTCAGCAATGACCGAGTAGATGTCCGGGAGCGAAAAGATCATGGATAACAGGCCCGTCGCGGCCTCAGGGTTCGGGACATCTGCGGGGAAATTGTGCTTGTCCGCAATGGCTTTGAAGGCTTCGTAGCAAAGGATGCCGCAGGCCGAGGCATCTTCGGGGCTGCCGTTACGCAGGGTGATCTCCATGGCGTGCTCCTTCAAGGGTCAAAATGCTGATGAGTGACGATCAACTTCTTTACGGAGTTCGGCGGCGCATCTAACAGGTTCGCGGATGCCCTCCTCGTATGACCACTCGCGCTGTAGCTACCTGGCTTGCGGCTTGTTTATCCATTTGCCTGCGCATTCTTTTGTGCGGAACAAAGTAGGGATAAAAGGCGGCAGCAATAATGGAAAGGATGAAGTATATCAGTAGGACATGGCCGAATACTTTCCAAAAATGAACAGGGTTATCGTCCCTCCGCACCTTTTTCAGGATAAAAGTGATCAGAGACGCTAAAAGGATGAGGACGGATAGGATCAGAAAGATGATACGGATAGGATCAGAAAGATGATATAGAACGTCTCCCAGTTCACATTCGTATCCTATTTTCTCCCGACCAGTTATCTTCCCGTTAATATGATCGTTGGTTATCGGGACTTCAGAAATCCGGAGTATATGAGGCCTTGCAGTTCTCAGCCGCTGGACTGTTTTTTGTGTGGCTCTTCCGTGCCCCCTTCAGCTTCGCTCCCAGCCGGTAGCGGGCGATCTGTCGGGCGGTATCGTAGCTCAAAGTGAGGCCGAACGTCTGGTTGATCCAGGACTGGACCGCCGTGTAGCTCTCGAACCCCTCCGGCTCGGAGAGCTTCTGCTTCAGTTGCTCCTCCTGCTCTGGGGTCAGCGAGTTGTCGCGGTTGGAGTGGGTGCGGATCTCCAACATCCCCTCCAGCCCTTCGGCTCCATACCGTTCCAGCCACAACCCGACCGCCTTCTTTCCCACGCCCAGCAGCCGGGCGATCTCCCTCCGGCTCTTCGCCTGTCCGGTTCGGATATCCGATGGGTCCCAGAATCCGGGCAGGTCAAAGCCCTACGCTCTTGAACAGTTTGAAAATGCAATTTTCAGTTTTATCAGAATGGAGCCCATTCATGGCTTATGAGCCTGCCCCTGATCGGTATGATACTATGCAGTACCGTCGCTGTGGTAGAAGCGGCCTTATGCTCCCAATGATCTCCCTCGGAGGATGGGAGACTTTCGGAGGTTATCGCGGAGAAGAGGTGGCGCGGGAATGCCTGTTTGCTGCTTTTGATAGAGGTGTAACGCACTTCGATTTCGCCAATAATTACGGTACGCCCCCAGGAAACAGCGAGATCGTCTGCGGGAAGATCATCAGCGAGATGCCCCGCGACGAGCTGATCATCTCCTCTAAGGCGGGCTACCGGATGTGGCCCGGCCCCTACGGCGAGTGGCTCTCCAAGAAGTATCTCGTCGCCAGCCTGGACCAGTCCCTCCAGCGGATGGGCCTGGAGTACTTCGATATTTTCTACGCCCATCGACCCGACCCCCACACGCCGCTCGAGGAGACCCTGATGGCGCTGGACACGATGGTGCGGCAGGGGAAAGTCCTCTACATCGGCGTCAGCAGCTTCAGCGGGGCGCACTACGCCGACGCGGTGAAGATCGCCTCCCAGCTCGGCCTCCATCCCATCACGATCCACCAGCCGTACTACAACATGTTAGGTCGGG
>JAHWJO010000118.1 GCA_019348365.1 Armatimonadota bacterium
GACCACGACCGGCTTGTGAAGGAGTCCGAGCGGCTACTGCCCCTGGTGGCCGAGGCCGGGCTGCCGAACATGATCGTCTTCTCCGGCAACCGGCGCGGCATCTCCGACGCCGAGGGGCTGGAGAACTGCGCGAAGGGCCCCAAGCGGATCACGCCGCGGGCGGAGAAGCTCGGCGTCACCGTCGTGATGGAGCTGCTGAACAGCAAGCGCGACCACCGCGACTACCAGTGCGACCACACCGCCTGGGGCGTAGAGCTGGCGAAGCGAGTCGGCTCCGAGCGGTTCAAGCTGCTCTACGACATCTACCACATGCAGATCATGGAAGGGGACGTGATCAAGACGATCCAGGACAACATCGCCTACATCGGCCACTTCCACACGGGCGGGGTGCCGGGCCGCAACGAGATCGACGACAGCCAAGAATTGAACTACCGCCGGATCGCGAATGCCATTGCGGACACGGGGTTCAAGGGGTACATCGCGCAGGAGTTCATCCCCCGCCGCGATCCCCTCACGTCGCTGGCGCAGGCGGTGAAGATCTGCACAGTTTAGGATAGCTCCGGCGCGTTCCGGGTAGAACGGATCACGGGAGGTGAGAGACGTGTTCCTGGGCGTGTCGGTGGTGGTGCGAGAAGACGGGAAGATCCTCTTCACGAAGCGGGAGGATTTTGAGATCTGGTGCCTTCCGGGGGGCATGGTGGACGACGGCGAATCGCTGGAGGAAGCCGCCCTTCGGGAGGCGCGGGAAGAGACGGGCCTGGCGGTCGAGGTGGAGCGGCTGACCGGCATCTACTCCCAGCCGGGATTGATGGAGGGCGGGTCGCACACCGCCGTGTTCCTCGCCCAGCCCGTGGGCGGCGAGCTGCGGGGCGACCCGGAGGAGACTCTGGACCTACGCTACTTCCTTTCCGACGACCTGCCGGAATTGATGTTCTGGTGGCAGCGCCCCCAGATCAAGGACGCGCTGGACGGCGGGGGGGGCTGCGTGGCGCGGAAGCAGGAGATCACCGGCCCACAGGGCGAGACCCTGGATTTCTATCGGCTTCGAGAACAACTGTATCGCGGCGAGATCGCGGTGGAGGCGGTCCAGGCGATGCTCGTCAAGCCCCCGGTTCAGAAATAAGAGAGCGGTTTCTGGTCAAAGAACAAAAGGGGACGGAAGTTACCTCTCCCATTCAGTAATGCGGATTCAGTTCCGATAATAGAGGTCGCAGAGTAAACTCCTACGTATCTCCCTAAGAAAGCAGATTCCTTCGGTGACTCTCCCCTCCCCTTCTCTGCGGATCGGGCCGCACGTTGCCCCGCCGCTGGCGCGCATCCCCCCGATCCTCACCGGCTTCTCCTCCAGCGTCTTCCAGACCGTCCTCCGGGATGAGAAGCGCCTGGCAAAGCTCGGCATCCCAGATGAGGCCGACCAGGAAGCCTTCAAAGCCGCGAACGCCGGCCTCTGGGGGATCGCTCACGCCTCCATGCTCACCAGCCTCGCCTCGCCGGACCCGCGCATCCGCAACGGATCGGTGGGGGCGCTGGTGCAGGACGCCAACCTTGCCGCATCACTGGGGATGGCGGGCGTCTGCTTCCATGTGGGTTACCAGAAGGGCCACGACGACCGTGAATTCGCCCTCGCGGAAGTGGCGCGGAAGCTGAAGGAGGTTTTCAAAAAGCTGAAGCCCGGCGCGCGGGTGCTGCTGGAAAACGGCTGCGAGGGTTCGGAGCTGGGGCAGACGGTGGAGGAGGTCGGGACGGTGGCGCGGCTGTCGGAGGGGTCGCCGGAGCAGCTCGGGGTGGTGCTGGACACCTGCCACCTCCACGTCGCCGGGTTCGATCTCTCCGCTTCCGACGCGCCCGACCGCCTGGCGGAGCAGGTCCACGCAGCGGGACTCGCGCCCTACCTCGCCGCGCTGCACCTCAACGACGCCCGCGAGCCCTGCGGCAGCCATCGCGACCGCCACGCCGTCCCCGGCGAAGGAACCATCGGCGAGGGGCTGCTGCGCCTCCGTGCGCAGCCGCTCTTCGCGTCGCTCCCGGCCATCCTGGAGACCAGCCTCGAAGGGGCAGAACGCGGGATCGACTTCCTGAAGGGATGAGGATTCACCGCAGAGGCGCGGAGAACCCCCGAACTCTGGAAGAGGTGAAGAGGTGAACGGGGAGAGAGTATGCTCCGTACTCGTGCGGGCGGGTGAGGGGGGAGACGCTCATCCCAGTGAAAACCGCGTTCAGGCCGGTTTTTCATACTCGACGAGAATGACCCTCGCAGAAGATTCGATCTTCCGTAACTCGTCCCGCATGAGGGCAAGCGCCTGTGACGGGGAAAAGCCGCCGGAACCCGATCCGATCACCGGGAAAGCAACGGAGGCGAATCCCTCCTCGTCAACAATCTGCATCGCGTTCCGGACGGAGTCCCGAATCGAGCGCTCGGAGGCCCGCCAGAACAGGTTGATCCCGGCGACGTGGATGATGCCCCGATAGGGCAGCCGTCCGGGTCCGGTCAGGACCGCACCGCCGAGGGGGAGGAGGCCATGCTTTTGCAGCTCCCGGAACGGCTCGAGTCCGCCCCGCTTCTTGATCGCGCCGGAGACCCCCTGCGGCAGGAGCAGCCACCATGGGATGAAGTTGCGGTTCCAGGCGTTGACGATCACTTCCACGTTTTGGTCCAGGAGGTCCCCCCGGACGACGGCGATATCCACTTCTGACCCCTTTTGCCGTGGCGGGAATCCTTGTCTCCCCGTGACGGAGAGTGAAGGATTAGAAACGAGGGATTCTGGTAAAGGATGCGATAGACGCGAATCACATCCGCAAAGGAGAGGAAAACCATGCCCGAAGAGAAGACCGCTGCGACAGAGGGGCACGATCAGAACTCGCTGAACCGACCCGATTCGGGACCCGGCCCGTCGGAAACGCCGGAAGAGGAAGCGGGCCGGGGTCCGGGAGCAACGCCGACGAGCAACGACCAGGCTCCGGAGGAAGGCGCCACCCGGAATCCCGGCCCTGTGGGTCCCTGACCTCCCCCGCCTCCTGCGGATTTCCGGGAAGGCTCCAGAGCCCTCAACGCGCGCTACCGGAACGGGTTCGGCGAAGAAGGTCCTGGATCATCGGGGCGGGGGGTGCGCCCCTCTCGCCCGGTTCCGTTCGCGACGGTGACTCGGTAACTTCCGAGTCGAATTCAGTTCACATGCAATCGCGTTTTCTTCGCGCTCCTCACTTGACTGACGGGACCGATTTTCTACGCCGGACGGATCATCAGCGCCTTCACCGGTACTACGCTTCAGTGAGAGCTTTCACCCGATTTTCCGCCTCACTCACCACATTCTGCGTTGCTTCCGATGCAGGGATGCCCCGCTCCCCTCGCCCAGCGAGTGAACGGGCCGAGGTTATACCCCGGATTCGGAGATGGGATTCACCCCCCTCTTTCCGACGCTCCTCTCCTACTGAAGGAACCGTATCGTCCGGTCTTTCAGCCCCCCACAGGTCGGGCCGCCTTTCGCATCCGTCAGATTCAGCGTTATCTCAACCGGTTGGCCGGTGTCCAGCGCCCTCATGAGCCGGTCCCACTCCAGTCCTTGCAACGGGAGCTTGGCGCGGCGGAACCTCTCCCATTCGCCCCCCTTGCGTCCAGCCCAGCTCAGATACAGGAACCTCCCGGTCGTAGGCCCGAAGACGTAGGGACCTGAAAACATCGGCCTGCCGTCATTCGCGTTGCGCTTCACCTGGAGGGCGGCGATAAAGATCGCGTGATCCGCGTCTCCGGGAACCTCCTGTTCGACCTCCTCCCCTTTCTGGATGCCTACGCGGATCTCCGAGTACTCCCCGAATGACGAGCCGGGAAGATTTTCACCATGAATCCGGATCTCGAACGTCTGAAGGTCTGTCATCCTTTTGCTCCTGGGACTGTCCCTGAAGGGAAAACCGCATCACGGGCTGTCCATGATCCATTTCACCTGTTTCGACGAAGCCCAGCTTGCGATAGAATGGAGCCGGGTTCCCCTCCCCCTGGTTATAGCTGGCCAACAGTTCAGTGGCGTTCGGGCGACCCCGGACATACTCGATGATCTGCGCCACCGCCTTTCGGCCGTACCCCTTGCCCTGATGGTCCGCCGCAATCATCATCCGCCAGATGCTGTAGTACGGCTCTTCCGGGTCGTCATCGAGCAGCACGAGGCCGACGGGAGTCTCCCCGGCATACACCGCCCGGACCCAGGTGTTCGGCATGTAGTGCGCTTCCGCCAAAGACAGGGCGTTCGGCGCGACGAATCTCTCCTGCCCGGGCTTCAGTGACAGGTCGCAGAGAGCCCGGACGTTCCGGCCAGAGACTTCCCTCAGGGTGACGGCGTGAAGATAGCCCGCCGCCTCGACCACGACGGAGGGAGGATCCGGGACGGGAGGGGTCATCGCGTAGACGCAGGTGTCCCTCAAGCGGCCGTTCGGCGCTCTCATGTGGTTCTTCAGCTCCCCTTCCAGCCGGAACCCTGCACGCTCGGCGACGCGACGGCTGCGAAGGTTCCGGGCATCGCAGTGGATCTCGACGCGGTTCGCCCCTAGAGTCTCCAGGGCCACCCGTGTCACGGCCTTCACCGCTTCAGTCACGTACCCCTTCCCCTGGAATCCGGCCCGACACCAGTAGCCGATTTCATACTTCGGGACCTCCCCGTCTCGCGGGTGGAGGCCCATCACCGCCACGAGCGTCCCTTCCTCCTTCAGGCGCACCCGGAGGGGGAAGTCGGTCCGGTCCTGGAATTTGTCGGAAGCGGATCGGCAGAACGCTTCCGTCTCTTCGACTCCCGGCAGATGATCGGCCCACTCCATCCAGCGATGCAGGTCGTCGTAGGTCTCCCGGATGGCGACGTTCACCTCCGCGCCCTCGCCGGGTTGAGGCGGTCGGAGGAGAAGCCGTTCGGTCTCAATAACGTTCGGAAAGGGGAGAGGTTCGCCGGGTTTCATAGGGGGACTCTCATCACGGTTCATTGTTCTGTTCTCGAACGGATGACGTTGAATCTATAGCTTTTCGAAGGCTATACTTTCGGTACAGGGTGAGGCATAGGGGACTCCTACAGCTTTACCGGGGCGGGGTCTATGAAAACAGCATTACAGCCTCACCGCCCTGATTCCAGAGATAGAGTCCGAGCATAGGGCGAAGAATTCGCGGACAGTGAGGCTCTGAAGGAGTGATTGAATAATATTCAGTATCCTATCCCTGGAAGGTAGGCGGCAGCGATAGTACCCGGTTCTCTTATTTTACCTCATGCTTTTGAAGGGGTGGAGCCCGGTCCGACCCTTAAAGAAACGGCTCATCCGTTTAGCTACGGGCCAATGGAGAAGTTTTAATTACGGGCCGAAGGCAGGTTTGACATGAATGCCGTTCAAGCAGACGAAAAAGGAGTCGTCCTCCCCTGCCCCGGCTGCGGCCGGAAGAACCGCATCCCGTACGAGCGCCTGGGGGAGACCGCGCAGTGCGGCCAGTGCAAGTCCGCGCTCCCCCCGCCGTCCGTCCCGGTGGAGATCGAGGGGGAAGCGGCCTTCGACCGGCTCACCCAAGCCTCGCCCCTGCCGGTGGTCGTGGATTTCTGGGCACCCTGGTGCGGGCCGTGCAAAATGGTTGCGCCCGAACTGGTCAAGGTGGCGGCGGCGAACGCGGGGCAATTCGTGGTGGCGAAAGTGAACACCGAGGCCCTGCCCGCGCTCGGCCAGCGGTATCGCGTTCAGTCCATCCCCATGTTGAGCGTTTTCCGTCAGGGGCAGGAAATCGCCCGCGAGGCCGGAGCGCGCCCGGCCCCTGCCATCGAGGCGTTTGTCAGACAGGCCATCGGGCGGTAATGCTTTGCTCTGAATCCCATTTCCGTAAGTCTGTAGACCCCCCATGAACCCGAAAGATATCCTGCAAGCCGGATGCGATATTCTCGATCCCCTTCTCCTCCCCTACGGGTTTGATCGACTACCAATTCAAGAGGGGAAGAGTAGCGGAGGGCATTTCGCCTTTACGGAATACAGGCGCGGTCATCGCCGCTTGGAGCTTCACTACCGATACTCTCTCGGAATGGTCACCTATCATATCGGGGGGCTTTCACTGGAACACAGGGATTATATGCGCGTGGTGCTGGGGCAGCGTGGTGGCAATCAGTATCCCGGTTTTTCTAACGATCCTCTCGATGGATTTCGTCATCTCCGGCATGACCTGGAGCATTACGGTCAAGCTTTCCTGGAAGGGTTGGATGAGGAATTTCGGCGAGTGGTAAAAACCGCAGCCCGGCTGCCCACCGGCTTCAAAGCGCTGTCTGCTGAATAAGCCTGGCCTCAGACGACTGCTTCAAATGTTGGACTTCCTCTCCCAATGCATAGGCAACCGATCGCTTTCCTTCACTCCCCCTGATAGACCCCTTTGAATCTCGTAAAGATCTCGTTTCGCTCCAGCACGTCCACCATGTCCGTGATCTGGTCGATGGATCCGAGATACGGCGGCAGCCGGAGTACTTCTTCGTCCCGGATGACGTCCCTCAACGCCTCCGCGAACCGTCCGCTGAAGAGCACCTGATAGGGTCGGTCGTAAAACGAGACGAGCTCCGTCGAGAGGGGCGCCGTCACCCCGAGGTCGTTGTGCATCTCTGCGACGATGCGATACGCCTCCGACAGATGACGCTCGCGCTCCTTCCAGTCCGCCGCGCTCAATGCGCCCCGGAAGGCCGGCGTGAGCCGCCCCGCGCCCTTCAGCCGCGAGAAGGCGGTCCCGAACCATTTGCTGTACGGCGCGTAGGTCCGCTCCATCAGGAAGCAGAGGCGCATCAGCTCGTGGATGAGCCGCGCCGCCAGCACCCGCGAGCCGAGGTCGTCCCCCACGTCGCCGCACCGTCCCACGAACGGCTCCTCCTGGTTGATCTTCTGCCACTGGGAGGCGAGCCGGTAGAGCCACACGTCGCGCGGGTAGTAGCGCAGCTTCTCCCGGAACGGCTCCAGAGTCGCCAGGCCGTCGTGGAAGACCCGGCCCGATTGGATCGTCCGAAGCCGCTGTTCCGGCATCACCAGCCAGTCGAGGACGCCGACTTCCCCCTCCGGGTCCAGGGACAGGTAGCCCTGAGCGAATTCGCGGAGGGTCAGGACTTGTACGCCGTGACGGACGGGGCCGCTGTCGATCCGTTCCAGATCGGACTGGGACAGGTCGGGAGAACGGAAATGCGTGGGAATGCCCGCCACCTCGAAGGGGAGATGGTCGCTCAGCACCTGCGGGATCTCCTCGCCGAACCGCTCCCGGTCCTTCTCGGAGAGGAAGAGCGAGAGCCGGGGTCCCCAGCCGTGGTCCATGGATTGCGGCGTGTCGAAGCCGAGCACGTCGGAGCCGAAGTCGAGCCGGGCGGCGGAATGGGTCAGGCCGGGATAACGGGAATCGAGGATCGGCCTCACGGCTTCTACATAAAACCGCTCGCTCAACGCCAGCCCGGGGAGGAAGGGGTGATCGGGAATCATTCGGTCTCCTGCATGACGGACGGGCGAGTGCGGGCCGTCATCCGCCCGGTGGAGTCAGCTCCGGGGACTTTTCGTAGCAGTAGGTCCAGTCGGCCATACGGAAGCCGTAGTTGCTGTAGAAGAGGAGCGCGCGGGGGTTCCGTCAGTCGGTCGAGATGGAGGCGTTCCGATGAGAAGCGGATACTCCTCTCCCGCGCAAAGAATACGCCCCCGGGTTTCCCCAGGGGCGATGAAGTGTTTACCTGTCCCAGGCTGCGTGCCTACAGGAGCCCCACTCCGGGGGCGGCTGATTTGGTGATGAACAAATCAGTCACCTCCTTCCCACGGCGTAGTTTTGTCGCAGCCGTGTACTTCTTCTATCGCTTCAGGCCCGGACTTTGCTAAACGCCGTCTCCTCGATTTCTCGACTCTCGCGTTCCCCGACGACCTGGGTGTAGGTCTCCCGGATGCGCTTGATGTGATAAGCGACGTTCGCCGAGCTGAAGCCGCGCCGCGCCCCCACCTCGCGCCAGGTGTATCCTTCCATCAGGTCCCGGAGGATCGTTTGCTGGACCTCCGTGAGCCGGCTCTGGATCCGGGCGCAGGCCGCGCCAGAGAGGCCTTCGGCGGCGGCGTTGTGGGGCGCTCTAAACGTCTCTTCTATGTCGATGAGCGGGGCATGACGCCGCCGCTTATTGTTCTTAATGACATCCAAGATCCGCCACCGGGCGCGTTTCAACAGGTACTGCGCCGGGGTGCCGATCCTGAAATCCACCTCCGACAGCGCCTGAAAGAAGGTCAGCCAGGCTTCACCGAGGAGGTCTTCAAACTCCTCCCCGCTGCGGGAGGCGTAGTACATCGCCATGCGCTCGATACGCAGCCGCATGCGATCCGCCAGCAGGCGGCGGGCCGTTGCGTCGCCGGTCTTCGCCCGGCGGACTAAGGTATTGAGACTCAATTCGTTCCTCCAGAATGGGAAGCTCGCGGGGAGCTACGCCCTGGGGAACGAAGATCGGAACGATCATTCGAGTCGTGTACGAGGTGTACATCGGAGGGGTCCCTGAGACGTAGCCGTTAAACCAGAGTGAAGCCCTGCGCGCGGGTGCGCGCGAGCCCTCTCGCGCGTCCGCGCGGACGGGCGTGGAGGGCGATGATTGCGGGGTGAGAGACTCCCCCGCTCAGTCGGTTTGGAAAATACACGCCTCTACCTCCTTTGATGGATGGGGCCGGACGGACCCGCGAAACGGGCGTCAGGCCATGCGTCCTCTGTATCGACGGACGGATGCACGCTGCTAAAGAAAAATTTCGAGAAGATGGGAGCGATTCAGATCCCTGTCAACAGCCGTCCGGGTATGGTGAGGACGAAAAGGGGCCGTTCATCGTACGGAACGGGGCCGTTCCTGAGGAGCTCTTGGATCAAACTTATTACGCGCGGGTCGCGCGTCTTCTAACGGCGCATTGTGTCGGAGAGGCCGGAGTTCAGAGACGGACAGGTCCCTCGCTCGATGCACCATAAGAGAGAACACCCGGAGCTCTCGATTTCCTACACTTGGTGCGTTGGTGCGTTGGTGCGTTGGTGCGTTGGTGCGTTGGATGATTCGGAGTGAATTGCTATCGAACCGGAATAGATGAAAGGCTCTATCGAGTACCGTCGGGGTGATCGTCGACCGCCTGGCGTTGAAACAACGGTACAGAGAGCATTTTCGCCACCGCTCGGCGTTGTATAGGGGCTACCCCTCACCGCCCGGCGATAAAACACCGGGCTATTGCATACGAAGTCCCGCTCGAAGCGGGACTGTCCTATGCCGTATCGTTCTCTTTGACCGACACCGAACCGATCTCTTCAGAGAGAGGAGTCCCGAATTCCCCAGCCCTGCTTCAGACGGGCTTCGTCCCAATAGCCCGGTGTTTTATCGCCGGGCGGTGAGGGGCAGCCCCTATACAACGCCGGGCGGTCAGAGGCCAGTCATACATTGCCGGGCAGACAGAGGCCGATGGCTTAACGCCGGGTAATCAAGGTCGACCCACCTATTTCTCGTTAGATCCAGATTCAAGAACGTCAAGTGAGGTCAGGGCAGCTTCTCTGCGTCTCTGTCTCGCTCGGATGAAAGCCGTTCTTCGCGTGGGTTCGTTCCTGAAGGGAGTCGCTAAGGGGGAGCAGGAGCCGGGGGATCGGTGGAAGCGATGCGGCTGAACAGGGGCTCCTTGGGGCCAAGAAAACGCGGACGCGGGCGGGTAATGTTCAGCTCCACCCACGACCACGAACAAGCCAGCCACTCCCGCCACCGGTAGCCGCTCTCACGGGTGTAGGGTCGGCGGTCGGCGCGGACCCCCACGGCGTCGATCCCCATCGTCCGGGCGAGGTAGACCGCGCGGGGGAGGTGGAACGCCTGCGTGACGAGGATGGCGCGGTCCACATCGAATACGTCGCGGGCGCGGTAACAGCTATCATACGTGCGGAACCCGGCGTGATCTTTCACGACATCTTCGCCGGGCACGCCCATCCGCATGAGGGCGCGGCGCATCACGGCGACTTCGTTGTAGTCGAGCGAGCCGTTGTCGCCGGTGACGAGGAGCTTTTGGACCTTGCCGGCCCGGTACAGCTCGGCGGCGGTGAAGAGGCGGTCGTAGAGGATGGGGCTGGGACGGCCTCGCCGGATCCCCGCCCCGAACACCAGGGCGACGGGCCGGGCGGGCGCGTCCTGTACCGTAGCGTAGAGATGCCCCCGTGTCGTCGATTGGATCTGCCGCTGGATGACCGCGTGGCCCGCCGCCAGCAGGATTCCGCCGATGAGGGCGAGGAGGCAGATTCCACGCAGCAACCCGGAGCGCCGGGGCCGATTCCTCCCCCGTCCGGGAGAGAGCGAGGCGGCAGGATAGAAAGAGAGGCGGGCGGCAGGAAGCATGGGCGGTGGACTCGGGCGAGGGGAGCGACGGAAAAGGCGGGAGATCCCACATGCGTTATGTTCCACAGTTTGGCCCGTCTTGTTCAACCCGAGGGGAGTGTTCCCGTCGAGGGGCGGAAGCCAAACAGGTGGAACGCATGCGTGCGAAACTCAGGCTGATGGGACGGAGTTCGCAGAGGAATCGGAGGGTGTTACTAGTAGTCAGTCAATCTTTCATTGACGGGTAGAGATGTTTGAGCTTGATGCG
>JAHWJO010000557.1 GCA_019348365.1 Armatimonadota bacterium
CTGCACCCGATGCATCGACGCCTGCCCGACTGACGCCATCGTGGAGCCGTACAAGGTGGACTCCCGCAAGTGCATCTCCTACCTCACAAACGAGCTGAAGGGGAGCATCCCGGAAGAGATGCGGCCCGGCATCGGGGAGTGGGTGTTCGGCTGCTATGTCTGCCAGGACGTGTGCCCCTGGCACCGCAAGATCGGCCCCGCGCCGCAGGACCATTTCGCCGCGCGGGGGGAGGAGGTGCGCGCCCCGGACCTGATCGAGTTGGTGCGGATGGACGAGGAGACGTTCCGGGAGCGGTTCCGCAAGAGCGCGATCAAGCGCACCAAGCGCCGGGGGCTGCTTCGGAACGCGGCGGTGGCGCTGGGCAACACGAAGGACCCGCGCGCGGTCCCGGCCCTCGCGAACGCGCTCCTTGACCCGGAGCCGCTGGTGCGGGAACATGCGGCCTGGGCGCTGGGTCAAATCGGCGGGGAGGGAGCCCGGCGGGCGCTGGAGTCCGCCCTGCCGGAAGAGCGTGAGGAAGCCGTCGTCGCCGCGATCCGGAAAGCGCTCTCAGATGTAGATGAATCTTAACACCTTTTATGAGGAATCCAGGAATCCAGGATGAGCTTGAAGATTGAGGATGGAAGATAGAAGAGGGCGAACCCCTCAGCTTCATCTCTAATGAGGGGGTTTCCTGGATTCACGGTTTCCTTATAAAAAGGGGTTGCGAGTGATCGACCCCCTTCCATGGCGCGTAAGAAGGGACTCCCGGTCTCAATTTTACCTTTACGGTGATGGGTGCTGACATGCCGACTTTCACATACAAGGCGCGGAATCCGGGGGGCGAGGTCGTGACCGGCACCCAGGAAGCGCCGTCGGAGAGCGAGGCCGCGCGGCAGCTCCGGGAGCAGGGTTTCTGGGTGACGGAGCTTCACGCCCGGCGCGGCGGCTCCACGGGGGAACCTTCGCCGGAAGGTCCTACCGACGTGCCGATGGAGGATTTCCTGCTGGGGGAGGCGCACCCGAAAGACCTGGCCCTGCTCTACCGGCAACTGGCCGCGACGGTGAACGCCGGGATGGGGCTGCCGCGAGGACTGGAGCTCGCCGCCATCGGCACGCGGGGGCGACTTCGGAAGGCGCTGGAAACGGTCACCCGGAAGACGGCGCAGGGGACTTCTCTCGCCGAAGCGATGGCTCCCCGCCGTGAGCTATTCGGTCGGGCGGCCCACGCGCTCCTCAAAGCGGGGGAAGCAGGGGGGCGACTGGAGCAGACCCTCCGGTCGGCGGCGGATCACTTCGAGCGGCGGTGGCGCTTGAAGCAGATCGTCCGCCGCGCCATGGTCTACCCCGTGATCCTGCTCCTCGCTTCAATCCTGATCCCCGCCGTGCCCGTCGCCCTTCTACAGGGGACGGAAGCGGCGATCCGAATGCTCGCGTTCCAGGCGCTCTTTCTGATCCAGTTCGTCCTCTTTTACGCCGCGTTCAGGGTCGTCACCCGGTTCGAGGGGCCGGGACTCGTGTGGGATACGGTGCTCCTGCAACTGCCGGTGATCGGGACGTTCGTGCGGAAAGCATCGGCAGCGAAGTTCCTCCGCACCTTCGCCGACCTGTACGATGTAGGGATCAGCCCGCTCTCCGCCCTCGACATCGCCGCCGACACCTGCGGGAACCGGTACCTGGCGCGGAACCTGCTCCGGGGGCGCGATCCGCTGAAGTCGGGCGAGTCGCTCTCCTCGGCGTTCAGCCGCACAGGGATGCTTCCGCCGGAGGCCGTCCAGATGATGGCTACCGGGGAGACGAGCGGAGACGTGGGCGACCTGCTCAACAAAGTGTCGGACTATATGGAGGGAGAGGTCGAAACGGCGACGGAGAGCTTCATGCGCGCGCTGCCGGTGCTGCTCTGGGCCGTCGTCGCGATCTCCATCGTCTTCAAGATCGTATCGCTGTGGTCGGGATTCGCGCAGAAAGCGTTGAATATCGAGTAGATGGAGGCAAGGCGTCTCGGTGCCCGGAGACTCCAGTCGCGGGCAACAAAAGCGCAAAGCATGTCCTGAGCGAAGTCGAACGGATCGGCCTGCGTCGACTTCAGGCTATCAAGGCGGTCGTGGAGTTCCCGGAGGGGGACTTCGTGCCGTAGTTGCCGCGAATTCATTCGCCGGGTCTCTGGACAAACGCCGGGTTTGCGGATATAATAAGCGTGTTCATCGGGGCGTGGCGCAGCTTGGTAGCGCACCAGTATGGGGTACTGGGGGTCGCAGGTTCGAATCCTGTCGCCCCGATCTAAATCAGATGAACGATGATGGACCCGTTTTCAGGCGCGTGATGCCGGAAGGCGGGTTTTTTGTTGACCCCCCGTTCCATTTTGGATTTTAGATTTTGGATTTTGGATTGCGCTCCCGGCTGTCCCTCTTCGATTGAGATAAGGCTGGAAAGCGAGGCTGCCATTTCGTGAGGCCCGGCGCGATTCTGGACGCGCGCAATCCAAAATCCAAAATCCAAAATCTAAAATCCAAAATGGTTACTCGCATCTTCTCAGGGCCGGTCCGGATTCCGAGAAGGCATCGGAGCCACCGAAGCGAATCATGGGTGCGAGGAGAACCATGAATCGTCAGCCCACCCATCCATGTCCCCACTGCCAGAGCTACGCCCGCGTCAAGACCCCCGATGGCGAGATCGCCTGCGCGCGGTGCAGCACGATCCTCACGTCGCTGCCCTACGCCGGACGCGCGAAAAAAGCCCCGCGCCACCGCACCCCGATCCGCGTCGGGATGAAGACGATGATCGGCGGCAGGGAGTTCTTCGCGGTGGGGCGGATCCTCTACAAGTCCGTCGGCGACGTGTACACCTGGGAAGAATGGGTCCTGCTCCACCCCGACGGCGAGGCGCGCTACCTCGAATACGACGAGGGGAAATGGACCCTCACCGAAGCCTTCCACCCCGACACCGCGCCGTCACGCGAGGAATTGAACAACATCCGCCCCGATTCGGAGGGGGATTTCCACCAGACCGTGAAGGTGAACAACCTCAACGCGAAGGTGGCGGATGCGGGGGATTGCGAAGTCACGGCGGTCGAGGGGGAGATTCCGTGGGAGGTGAAGCCGGGAGACCGGTTCCGCTACGTCGACCTGGAGAGCGGGAGCGCGATCCTCAGCGCGGAGGTCCCCCCGCGC
>JAHWJO010000119.1 GCA_019348365.1 Armatimonadota bacterium
GAACTTTTTTGCAAAATGCGAGGCAATAATTCTCCTGATGATCTTTTTTCTTCTAACTCACGACGACGCTTTCTGAATCACCGGGAGGCTTCTCATGCCGTCGTGATCCTTGAAGACGGATCCGGCTCTGAGACTCTCCCCTTAAGGTCGGCTCTAGAGTCGCTTCTCCTTCACCCTTAGCTCTCCAGCGCCATTTTCAGGATCAGGACGGCATCCCTCACATCCACGGCGAAGTCAAAATTGAGATCCGCGTTGACTTCTTCCTGCGGAGTCAACGCCCGCCTCCCGATGCCGTAATTGAGGACCGCAACGGCATCCCGAATATCGACCGTTCCATCGGTCGTCACGTCGCCCCGGAGAGTCGGGCCGGGCTCGCTGCCGGGAAGATAACCCGGAGCCGCCGCCGAAAACACCTTCCGAATCGTCCCGTAGCAACTGTCCGAGAGAAATAAATGGCCCGAGGCATCGATGCTCACCCCGGCCGGCCAGGAGATTTCCGCCCCCACCGCCGGCCCGCCGTCTCCGGTGGACCCGCCGCCGCCGTTACCTGCGACGGTGGTGATGATCCCTTTATTATCCACCTTCCGAATCCGGCTGCCCGTTTCATCAGCAATGAACAGGTTTCCCTGTCGATCCACCTCCACGTCCACCGGACGGCCCATAAACGCTTCCACTGCGGGTCCGCCGTCTCCGTAGAACCCTTCGGAGTCGCCTCCCGCAATCGTCACGATCTCTCCCAGGGGATTGATCCGCCGGACACAAAAATTCCCATAGTCGCTGATGTAGAGGTTTCCACGGGAATCCAGGGCTAACCCATGCGGGGAAGAAAGCCGCACCGCAGGAGACGAATGTCCGTCTCCCCCGCCATCAGGACTCGACCGGGGATAGTAGGTGGTGATGATGCCCTGGTCCACGCTTCGGATCCGGTGATTGCCGGAGTCGGCGATGTAGAGCCGGTCCTGGCCGTCCACCGCGACGCCGCGCGGGGCATACAGGCGCGCCATGCGGGCATCCCCCCCGTCTCCGGAAAAGCCTCCCATTCTTCCCCGCCCGGCCACGGTGGTGATCGTGCCGTCCGGAGCGACCTTGCGGATGCAATGATTGCCCGTATCCGCGATAAAGAGATTCCCGTGCCGATCCACGGCCACGGCGGAGGGCTTGTCCAGCAGGGCTTCCGTGGCCGGACCGCCGTCTCCGCTGTATCCGCGCCCTCTGCTCCCGGCAAAGGTGCGGATGATCCCCTCCGTATCGATCACGCGGATACGGTGCTGGGCGGTGCTGACGATAAAGAGATGGCCCCGCTGATCGAACGCAATATCGCGGGGCTCCCGGATAGAGGCATCCAGGGCCGGTCCCCCGTCCCCCAGGTCCGGCGCCGTGGAGCTGTCGCTGCCGGCGATCCTTACGATCGTGCCGGGGGTTTGGGCAAGGGCCGGTGCGAGACAGAGGGTTGCAAGCAGTCCACTCATACCCGCGCGCAAAAACCTTTTGCGTATTACCCTCGCAAGCAATAGGGCAGGGAGTTTGAATTGAATCGAACCGTTTGTATGAATACGAGAAAAGGATCGGTTCTTCATTTGAGATAAATCCGGCAGAAGTCGAGAGTTCGACTCCCCCCTCCTTCAATGGGGGACAGTAAAGGATGCGAGCTCGCCCAACAGAGGCATACCGGGTTTGAGCCTCCACGTCGAGGGCAGAAAAAGACAGAGACACGAAGATCATGAATCGGACGATTTAATTATATCATCCTTTTCGATCTTCGTGTCTTTGAATTCGAGCGCAGAGCGCCGTTAGATTGTGCCGAGTACCTTCAGCGTGCCTTCCCCATTAAGGAGCGGCGGGCCGGATGTTGACGTTGAACGCCCCGGAGTTGTTTGTGGCGAAGCCTTCGTTGACCTGGAAGCCGATCTTCCCGGCGAAGTTCAGCGTCAACCGCGTCGAGAGTGGCCCCAGGCCCGTCCCGTTCGTGAAGACCGGCTGCGGGTTGAGGAGCTTCGAGGGGTTCGCCGGGTCGATCTGCCCGATGAGCAGCGCCCCGAGCAACGCCGGTCCTAACGGCGCCGCTTCATGGACAGTGGACGCCACCGGATTGAGGGAATCTTTCGGGAAGCCGCCCTCACGGGTCACGCTGATGCTTTTATAGCCCTCGGTAGCGTCCTCAACGAGGACTCCGGCGGCGTTGTTCCAGATGTGCGGCCCCGAGTTCCGGAGATCGATGGCTCCGTAAGCCGTGAGGTCGAACGCCTGCCCCGCCGTTGCGTTGAGGTTCGTATCCACCACCGGCGGCAGCGTCTGTGAGCTTCCCGCCGGGACGGGCACGGTCGTGGAGAAGCGGATCGAGTCCGGCACGCTCGGATCGAAGCCGGCCACCGTGAGGCCCGCCAGGAAGATCCGCTGGAGGTTCTGCGCCCCGTTGTCGCTCACCCGGACCTTCTCTAGGGTCTGCGTGGCGAACTCTGGCGGCAGGACCATCTTCTTCTTGTCCAGACGCCTCCCTCCGTTGTTTAATACCACGATACTGCTCGTCCCATTGAGGTTATTCGTATACGATCCGGAAAGGTGGTCGCGAATATCCACGTTCCCAATCAGATCTTTCTTGTAGTACGCCCCGCCGGAACCGAAGAATTCCACCGAGGCGTAACTCTCCGGACCTCCCCGGCCCCAATAGTTGCCGATCAGCGTGTGCGCCTCGGTGATCCCGGCTTTCCCCACTGGGATGTCGATGAAGCGAGGGTTGTCGCCCGTGGCGGCATGACTGTGCCAGATGTTCTGCTCCGCGGTCGGGATCGCGAACGGAACCCCGCCAAGGGTCGTCTGCCCCAGGGGCACCCCACTAACGACACCGCTATGAAGGTTGGCATTGTGGACCGTTGAGAAGTCCACCGAGTGGAACTGCTTCCGGGGCGCAGGCGGCTCGTTCCCCCGGAAGCGGCCTACCGTCAGGCCGGCCATGAACGCCCGCTGGAAGTTTTCCGCCCCGTTGTCCGTCAGCCGGATGCGCTCCAGCCGCTGGCCGATGAACTCCGGCGGCAGGGCCACCCGTTGCTTGTCCACGCGGTGGCTCCCCCGGTACAGGACCCCGAAGGTGCTCGTCCCGTTGATGCCGTTCGTAAAGCTCCACTGGCTCCAGTCGCGGATGTCCTGGTTCCCGACCAAGTCCTTCTTGAAGTAAGCGCCGTTGGAGCCGAAGAACTCCAGGGAGGCGTAGCTCTCCGGGCCGGGCTTGCCCCAGCCGGTGTTGATCAGCGTGTGCACTTCCGTTACCCCGGAGAGATTCACCGGCACGTCGAGGGTGCGGGGATTCGGCCCCGGCACCAACGAACTGGTCCAGTGGTCATTGCCGCTGACCGGGAGATCGAAGGGGATGCCGCCGAGGACGGTAGAGCCTTTCGGCAGGCCTCCGGAGAGGTCGGAGTGCCGTGAGTTATAGAAGAGCGAAAGGTCCACCGGCTGGTAGACATACCCGACCGACGGCATAAGAGAGACTTGCAGGCGGGTCGAGTCGTAATTGTAGTTCCCATTGCTGCCCCAGCCCACCACGAAGTCGAGGGTGTCCCCCGCCTGGACCGTCACCGTCTTCCGGGTGATGCCCACGGTATGGAGATAGCCGAAGACATTGCCGTCGTAGATCGACGTGCCGTTGTGGAGGACATGCACGTCCGTCGTCGGCGCCGATCCGTGGTCGTATCCTGTAAAGAGCGCGTCGAGGTCGAACGTCCCGGCAGCCGGGGCTGTCCACCGCACCACGCTGGATGCGCCGGTGTTCCCCGGATGCAGCACGAGATCTCCCGGCTGGTACGTCGCCGTGCCGCAGTTGCAGCGGATCGTCTGGGACGTGGCGTTATAGACCACGCTGGCGGAAGCTCCCCCCAGATCCGGAGAGTTCCAGGAGTCCAGGCCTTCCGCCGTCTTACCGCCCGTCGTGTAGGGCTGGAACGCCGCGCCCGCTGCCGCAATCTGCCCGTAGGTCCAGGGACCGTTCGGGTTGCTCGCCGTGGAGAACTCGGGGGCGGGGTCCCACTGACGGCTCCAGAAGGTCCATGAGAACTCCTTCGCCAGCGGGTTGCCGCCGGTGTCCGTGACCGTTCGCTTCACGACCGCCCGGAGCGCACCGGATGCCGGGGCATTCCCCAGCGTCAGGACCGCCGTCTTATCGTCCGCCCGGTAGGTCACGGTGCCCGCCACCGCCGTGTCGTCTGCCGTCCCGATGATCCGGTCCGGCCCCTCCGCGAACAGTTGGAACGAATCGCCGGTGAGGGTGGCGGGGTCCATGGCCTCGTTGAAGGTCGCCGTGATCTGCGTGCTGCCGTTCAGGCCGGTCCCCGGTTTCGGGGTCACGCCCGTGACGGTCGGCGGGGTCGCATCCTTGACGATGGTGACGATCCGCTCCGGGGTCCAGACGGCGTTTCCGCCGGTGTCGCTGACGCGGGCCTTCAGGCGGAAGGTCGTCTGTGTCTTGAGCAGCGGGACCCGGTGGCGGAACTCGAACGGGAAGTTCCCGTCCGTCTCTGCGCGTTCCCCGTCCACATAGAACTCGACGTTTCGGACCTGAACGTCGTCGGTCGCTTTCGCCGTCACCCGGAGGAACTTGCCCTCTTCTGCTCGGTTCTCGCTGAAGTTGGTCGAGAGCGCGATCTCCGGCGCGACGCCCTTGTTGTCAAAGGCGAGATAGTTGAGGACCTGCAAGCCCCCGTCCCGATCCGCGATGTACGCCTGCCCGTTGTAGATCGAGACGGCGGTGGCGATGCCGGGGGTCTCGTAGGTGGACAGGAAGTTGTCGGTCTGGGCGGGGGTACCCGCGCCGTAGAGTGAGACGTTGTGCGGGCCGTCGTCCGAGCGGTTGGGACCCGTCGCCGCAATCGCCAGCGCACCCGTGCCGGAGCCGTTCGCCACGACGTGCTTCCACCCGAACTGCGGCGTCAGGCCCGTCGTGATGCCCCTGGGCTGGAGCGGGCTTTCCAGGCTGTAGGTGCTGTATCCCTTCATCGTCGTGACGTAAGCGATCCCGTCGCCGATGAAGAGGCGCATGCGCGGGATCGGCTCGGCATCCGGCGGCGCACCGGCGGAGCCCGCCACCCGCAGGGTTGCCTCCGAGAGCGGAAGGGCATGGAGGGCGGTGGTGGTCAGCACGTAGAGCGTATCCCCGCCGATACTGATGTCCTGCACCTTTCCCTCCCCCAACTCAACCTGGGGAGTGACCTGGCCGTTCGCCATGTCCACCGAGACCACCTTGCGGGATTCGAGGGCGACGTAGGCGGTCGCCCCCGCCGCCGCGACCGCGACCGCGTTGCCGCCGAGCTGGGTTGCGCTCAACGTGTGTGTAATTTTGGCGGCGGGCGGGTCGGTGATGTCGATGACGCTCAGATTCCCGCCGTTCGCCACGGCGATCCGGCCCCTTGCGAGGGCGACCGACTGCGCCGGACCCGGCGTGTTCACCTGCGCGATGATCTTCGGCTCCATGGCGTTGAAGATGTTGAAGACGGAGACCGCGTTGCCGCCGGCGACCGCCGCGAGGTCGTTCAGAGTCGCCACGTCCACCGCCGGGCCGGGGGTCCGCGCGGCGGCGATGATGCCCGTGCGAGAGGGCATGCCGTCGAGCGGGTTGGTCCCCTGCCGAATCTCCACGAGATCGCTAAAGCTATCCCCGTCCGTGTCCTTCTTGTTGGGATCGGTCCCGACGGCGAATTCGCGGGTATCGGTGAGTCCGTCCGAGTCCGTATCCGCCGCGAGATCGGAGAGGGTGACGCCGCGCGGGATGGCGGTGTTGAAGCCGGAGGAAGCGCTGCGGAACTCCACCTCGCCGAAGCCCAGCGTGTCCGGGAAGAGCCGCCGCAGCCGGTAAGCGGTATCGGCGCGAAGGATGAGGCGCACCATCGCCCCGCCAACGCCGGTCCTGCCCCGCTCGACGGGGACGTTCGGGTTGGGGACGAACACGCCCTCCGGGCTGAACTCGCCGGCTTCCAGCGAGTAGAAGGCTTCGGCGCGGCTGAAGAGGTTCAGCGACTTGCCGATCTCGCTGACGAGGCCGTTGATACGTTCGTTGCGCGGCCCGAAGAATTCCGCCTGGGACTTGTCACCCATCAGGCGGTTCAGCTGGGCGATCAGCGGCTCCAGTTGGGCTTTCTGGGAATCGGTCAACTGGGCTTCGGTCACCATCGTTCCGATGATCGCCTCCATCTGGGTGATCAGGCTGGCTTGCGCCGCCAGATCGTCGGCGATGGACTGGTTCAGATCCTGAAGCGCCTGAACTCGCGGATCGGTAGGATCGGCTTGCAGGGGCCGGTAAATCGGCGCTTCATACAGGCCGAGGGCATCATTAATGCACTTGTTGAAGTGGTCGCGGCACTTGTCGCCGTCTTCCTTCGCTTTCTTGACGCATTTATACGTACTGATGGCAGCGAAGATCGATCCGAGTCCGGGCTTCTTGATCGCCTTCGTTGTACACTCCCCCGCGCGGAGGCCCGCCCCAACGGCGCAAGCCGCCCTCTGCGACGACATGTCTCCCAGGTCATCGTTGCAGGGGGGGAAGGGCGGAGGGCCGCCCGGACCGCCTCCGCCACCGGCAGGGGGATCGCCGGGAGGCGAGGGAGGGCCAGGAGGGCCGTCGCCCGGTGTTCCCGGTGCGGGGCCATGCCAACCGGGCTGGCGGACGCCGAAACCCTCATCGGAGCAGACCTGAGCGCCGTCGGCGCTGACGGTCATCGGCCCGGAGTTCTCCCAGTATCCGATGTCGTGGTTGAAGCTCCAGAGGGCGCTTTTCGCCCCCGCCGCCAGTTTCTCGTTCTCCGGGGTGGCGGGGTTGTCCAGGTTCGGGAAGCACATCGGCGCGGGCCGGTCGAAGTCCGTCCCCGTCGCCTGGATCGTGACGACGAGCGGGATGTTCAGGCCCTGCGGCAGCGGGCTGGGGATGCGGTCCGGCGGGACCGGGGCCACACCCACCATGCCGCCCCGCGTGCCGTCCTCGTTGAAGAGGGAGTTGGCAGGCACGATCAGCCGGATGCTGGCGTACGCCGGGTTCTGCTGTTTCACGCTATCGGGGACCTGAATGGGGGTGTCCTGGGACTCGCTCACGGGCAGCAGGGTCCCCGCCGGAATCAGCGGCAGGAAGATGTTGCCGACGTTCGACTCGGCGCCCGGCGATGCTTGCCAGAGTTTCCCCACTACGGGATAGTAGGCGCCGGCGGGCATCCCGTTGGTGGCGGTGTGCCCGTCGATGTGGACGAAGAACTGGCCGCCCGGCGTGGGGGAGAGGCGGAAGTTGCCGTTGGCGTCGGTGACGGCCCGGAGCGTCTCCTCCTGGCCATCCACGGTGATCGTCACGCCCGCCAGCGGCTCGTTGACCGACTCCTGGCTTCCGGGTTTCAATTGAGAGGCGAAAACCCGCCCGACGACGCTCGTGCCGGCCAGCGCGGTCAGGGGAAGCGTCTCGAAATCGACGACCGCCGTGCCGCCCGGTTTACCGTCCCCGTTGGCGTCCACGGCTTTCCCTTTCTCGTCGAGAAGGGTGTCCGCCGCCAGGGTCACACGCACGCGGGCGCCCGCCGGGAGCTCGCTGGTGTAGAAGAGGGTGAGCGTCTTGCGGTCGGTCGAGAGGTGGAGTCGTGCGGGGAGCCGGTTCCCGGCGAAAGTCGCGTTCAGGAGGTCTCCGTTGAGCGTCACGTTCTGCGCGAGGGGCCGGGTGAACCGGAGCTTGGTCTCACGGGTGACGGCGACCTCAGTCTCGCCGTTCGCCGGGGACGTTTCGAGAAGCTGGGTCAGCGCCGGCGGTTCCGGCAAGGGCTGGATGTTCACCGCCGCCCGGAGGATCAGGATGGTGTCCTGGACCGTCACCCCGCCATCGAAGTTCACGTCGCCGGCAACCAATTGCTCCGGCGTCGGATTCTCCAGCAGTTTGACGGCGATCTGGAGGGTGATAATGGCATCCTGAACATTGACCTGTCCGTCGTTATTGAGGTCTCCCAGGGCCGCCGAGGCCGTTCGGGACAGGAAGGACGCGAACAACAGCGCCACGAGGAGGGGGGCGAAAAAATAGCGTAGAGCGCCCCTGCGGCGGGAGCTGTAGGAGTGCAGGGGAGCAAACAGCGATTTCATAGGGTGACTCCTGCGTTCATGCGTCTTCCGTGGCTTCAAAGTGTTTTTCAGCCGATCGGCGTGATAGCGTGATAGATTGATGAGATTTATCTCGGATCGGGCAAATCCGGGAGAGCCGCGCATCCTCCTCGGAGTTCTGTTCCGGGCAGGGAAGAAGGAAGCGGGGTATTCATGGGGCCGGAAGGCCGCCTTTGGAGATCCTTCAAGAGAAGGGGAGTGCTCCGCTCGCAAAGCAGACCGGGTTGGCCGGACCCTTATCCATGATCCGGAAAAAGGAGGCCATTCGGCAGCTCGGTGGCCTAGACGAGGAGAGGGTCAAGTCTTCGCCATTATATCCTGGGAACCAAGCGGGGTCAAGCGTATCGAGGGAAGAGCGCAGGGTCATTTCATTACGTGCGCCCGGCGATTAAAATCGCGTCTGGAAGGGCACGAAACCCGCCTGCGCGGGTTTCACCCCCGGTTCAAGGGGAGATACTCCCCGGTTCAAGGGGAGATACTCCCGGCTAAGAGAAGAGAATCAGGCGGAGGGGAAGTCGGCGAAGGCCGATCCATTCGACTACGCTCAGGACATGCTTTGTGCAGGGGTAGCCATGAATTGAAATGCCGGGGATTTGAATGAAATGACTCTGGGGAAGAGCGGGTGATGAGTAGGGGGATATATTTCAGGACACTCTAAACTGGAGCGCTGAGATAGGAGCTCCGGGAAGATCGAGGAACGCCGGAGATGAGGTCGCGCTCGAACGCGGGCCGAAAGCACGAGAGAATCCCCCGTTTGGTCATGCTTTTGAAGGAATCTCATGCTTTTGAAAGAATCGCGGTCACCCGGCTCCTCCATCTCTACCTCTCATGACGCAAGAAGGCTTCACAACGGTGAACAGTGTATGCCGTACAACGCTGAACACCTGTGTGGTTCTCCACTCGTGATTTCTATCTTATCTCCCACGTTTATCTCCCACGCGATTGACACTCCTGAGCCGGTCGGATAAGCTCATTCAGGCGAACATCCGATGGGGTGCACTCTCAAAAACGGTTGACCTGGCGAAACGAATCTGCGCTCCTTCCAGGGCCTGCTCGATTCTCCGGTGTTGCACGGCTAACCGCTTTTCGTATTTAATCTTGGTGAGGCCAGATCACACCCGTTATAGTACGGGGGATGTCTAGAGAGCATTTCTGGTGAGCATCCCAATTTGAGATACGTATTTACACTCTGACAGCAGCGAAATATTCAGGCTGGTAGCGGTTTCTGGCTGTAGTGAGTGGTTTAAGCAATGAAAATTGTGAACGGCAACGAATGCCTCAGGGCCGATGGCCGACACGATCTAGCGATAAATGATATTAAAGGGACAAAGTATGCACATGAAACGATCAGTGATGGGAGAAACATGGGGTAGAGGGCGTACGTCTGAATAGAAAGCATCCGTGAAATGAATAAATTCAGGCGATTAATGCCTTATGCGCTTAAGGAGTGGCCGACGCTCATCAGTATTTTGGGCATGACCCTGCTGAGTTCGCTTGTCGGGGCGCTTCAGCCCTGGCCCATGAAGCTCCTGGTTGATTATGCGCTGGGGGACACCGATCTCCCCCATCAATTTCAGGTAGCATTGAGACTCTTCTCGATTCAGGAGTCGCCGGTGGGACTCATCGCAATGTCGGCCTTCTTTAGCCTGGGGTTGTTTGCGTTGAACAGTATATTCGACATCAGCCTGAGCTGGGCCTGGACTGCGGCCGGCCAACGGATGGTCTGGGATCTTGCGGGAGACATGTTCGATCGATTGCAACGTTTCACTCCCTCCTATCACACTCAGCGGTCCACGGGGGACACCTTGAGCCGGGTGACGGGAGACAGTTGGTGTGTGTATTCGGTCACCGACAATATCCTGATTACGCCGGGGCAATGCATTCTCCAGATCGTGATGATCAGCGGAATTGCTTTTAAATTGGAGCCGCAATTGGCTCTCATCCTCATCGGTATGGCGCCGCTGCTCGTCGTCTCCGCCCGATTTTTCGGCAGTCAGATTAAAACCCGTTCTCGCCTGAACCGTGAAGCCCAGTCTCGCCTCATGAGCCTGATCCACCAGTCCCTCTCTTCCGTCCGCCTGATCCAAGCGTTCGGCACGGCGGACCGCAATCGCCATCACTTCCGTGATCTCTCCAAAGGCGCTGTGACGGTCTCCCAGAGGGGAGCGCTCATCAGCTCGAGCTACAAACTGGTGAATAACCTGACCAGCACCGCTGGCATGGCGCTGGTGTTGTATCTCGGCGGGTTGAAAGTGCTCTCGGGCGCGATCACCGTCGGCAGCCTGCTGGTCCTCCTCGCATACTTGCGGAACCTGCAATACAACTTTCAGAACCTGATGAACACCTATGGCAAGTTGAAAGGCTTTGAGGCGAGTATAGACCGTGTGCTAGAGGTTCTGGACGCGCCGAAGGGAGTGGAGGAGCGGGAGGGAGCGCGTCGGCTGACCCGTCCGGCCC
>JAHWJO010000558.1 GCA_019348365.1 Armatimonadota bacterium
AGGTGCATCCAGGTGCAGATGCTCACCACATCCAGGTTCTCCTTCGCCAGCATCTCTTTATAGTCGGTGTAAGTGGTCGAGAAGCCGTGCGCTTCGGCGAACGCCTGCGCGTTCTCCTCCACGATATCGGCGCAGGCCACCATCTCGCACGAGTCGAGCCGGGAGTAGGCCTGGCCGTGCTCATAAGCCATGTAGTAGCCTTTGGCATCCCGGCGCTCCTTCTTCCGACCCGTGCCGATGAACCCCACCCGTAGCTTGCTCATGGTCCGGTTTCCTCTCTAAATCGGTGAAAGTATCGTCAGAAGGGGCGCGAGAAGAGGTCTGCAATCTCGACGGGCCGCCCGCCGTTCTCCGCGCTCTCCACCGCCGCGAAGACGATGGCGAGGGACTTCAGGTTGTCCGGCCCGCTGCACTCCGGCTCTCGCCCTTCCTGAATGGCGCTGACGAACTCCGCGAGCAGGCCGTCCTGCCCCGTCACTCCGGCGGGACGCTCCACCTCTTCCTGGACCCGGTCCTGCCCCGGCACCCGCAAAGTGTAAACGACCTTGCCCCCCTCCCAGGTGATGCTGCCCTTCGGGCCTTCCACGCGGAGGTCGCCGTTCCAGATCGAGTGCTTGCCGACGGAGCAGCCGTTGGCGTGGTGGGTCGCCATGAGTCCGCCCTCGAACTCGATGAGGAGGTTGTGCGCGTCGTCGCCCGCGTGCCACGCCCACGAGGGCCGCCAGGTGACGCACCGCACACTTTTCGGTTCACGTCCCAGCACGTACCGCAGCAGGTCGAAATGATGAATGCCCATATCCTTGACCAGCGGGTACGCCATGGTGGTGTAATGGGTTCCGGGAGCCCGCGCCCACTCCATATAGAAGCCCATGTCCGCCAGTTCGGGCACCCCGATGATTCCCTCGTCCAGAACCTGGCGGGTCGTGCGGGGCTGGCTGCTGTAGCGGTAATTCTGGGTGATCATGAGCGTCTTGTCCGCCTTTTCGGCGGCATCCACGATCCGGCGCGCGGCGGCGAACTCGTCGCTCATCGGCTTTTCCTGAAGGACGTGCAGCCCGGCCCGGAACGCCGTCGTAGCGATCTCCTCATGCGCCGCCGGGGGGGTCACATCCAGCGCGAAATCCGCCGATACTGCATCCAGGGCATCATCCAGCTTATCATAGAATTGGTCGTCGCGCAGGCCGTACTTCTCCTGGGCGGCCTGCCGGTTCTTCTCCACCGGCTCCACGAACGCGATCAGCTCGGCTTCCGGATGGCGATTGCACGTCTCGATCCAGCTCCGTGCCCGCCCGCCGACACCCACAAGGATCCCCTTCATCGTTCCTCCTGTCTCCTTCGCCTCCATATCGGTGGGGAGGCGCACGCCTACCCTGTTCGGAAACGGCGGAAAGGGTCCTCTATTCCACAACAGTTCTTCAGGATAAAAAACCGCCGGTGGGGGAGGTTTCAGGAGGACGGAACAAGAGGTATAATTACACAGGTCTCCCTCTTCTCTGCTCCTGCGAGAGGAAAACGGGACCGCTCCGAGGGGAGAAAGGAAATTTACTGGAGATGAAAACGCGTATAATTTCATATACACTGGCGCTTGCGGTTCTGCTCAGCAGCTTTGGCGCGGGCGCGGCGTTCGCCGGGTCCAAAGGCCGGAAGAACACGACGCTCCTGCTGGGGGCCGCGACCATCCATCAGGCTCTCAAGGGTAAAACCACCAACGCCGTCGTACTGGGCGCCGGTACCGCTTACTCCTACAAGCGATACCGGGATGCCCGCAAGGCGGAGAAGCGCCGCCAGCGCGCCACCCGGTACTACCAGCGCCGGACCGTCCGCTCTTATCGGTAACGCCTGGACCGGGCAGCCCCCTCACCGTCTCGACAATCAAAGTCGAGACCCCAGAGGAGAGATCGGGCAGGGACATATGTCCCTGCCCTTTTTTGCGATTTTATTGCATCCCTCTGTTTTTCACACCCGTTCGTGCGTGTGACCGAACCGGAAAGCAGGATGTGACGGGGCCATGATTTAATAGTTATTGAGAATGCTTCTTGAATTAACGGCGCTATCGATACGGTCTTTACGTTAAATGATTGAGTGGGGGAGTCCGGTCTGTTTTCGCTTCTCTTTCTCCCGTCGAAAGGAGGGGTCGCATGTCATCCTTGACATCGGTTCGCAGAGTTTACGGTTTCTGTGCGGCTTTCACCGTCCTGACGCTTCTTGCCGGGTGCAGCCGCCCCACCCCGATCAAGGAATTGGCCTCGAATCCCGATAACTATCGGGGGAAAGACGTGCAGATTCACGGGAAGGTCATTTCCAGCTTTTCTATGCCCATGCTGGAGAAACCGATCTACTTTGTCAGCGACGGCACGGGACAGATGGCCGTGCAATCCTCCGGCGGGATACCGGCCACCAACAGCGAAGTGACCGTCATCGGGAAAATCCAGGACGTGCCGCCCGTGGCGCTGCCGTTCGTCGGCAAGATGAACCTGGCCCCGATCATGCTGGAAGAAACCGAACGCCAGGCATCCGGCGAGAAGCAGTGATCCCCGCCGTTACGCCGACCCAGAGGAAGTGATGTGATCAGAAACGGAAGTACCAAGATCGGAGAGGAGAGGAGAACCCGGCTCCTGCGGCCCCTGCTCTGCCTGGCCACTTCGACGTTGTTCCTGTCCGGTACCCCTCTCTTACATGGGGCGAAGATCAAGCGCGCCCCCCGTAAATCCGCGCCCATCTACGGGAGCACTAAAAGAGCGAAGCCCGCTCCGCCACCCACCCCCTTCAACCCGACCCTGGGGACTCCGCCGGTCAAGATCACGGGGATCACCCTCATCGTGCCCGATACCGAGGCCGAATACCCGATGTTCCGGATCACCCGGCCCGACGGCAATTCGGCGGACAGCCCGTTCGGGCACTGGTCCCCCCTCACGCCGGTCGCCATCGAGGAAGTCCCCCTCGCCCCAACCGTGCCGTCCAAAACCCCGCCGACTCCGACGATCTCCCTCTCCGCCGCGCCGGAATTCCGCCAGACCGTGCCCCTATTCCCCGGCTCCTATCAGGTCCGGTTTTCCTAACCGGTCCCGGCCAATCCGCTGGAAGAGATGAGCGGCACGCACCACTTGCAGGAGCCGGTCCGGCTTCGC
>JAHWJO010000002.1 GCA_019348365.1 Armatimonadota bacterium
TGCGGTGCAGCTCTTCCAAAAAGCGGTGGAGAAACCCGGAATCGGCTACGGCGTGGTGTTCGGCACCTCCATCACGGCGCGGGAGTATCTGAGCCGCCGCGAGGCGAGGGAACTTCTGGACTACCATCCCGAAGACCGTTACCTCGATCATCTGAACGAATTCCATCACTCTTCCTAATAGCTGACGAAGGAGGCGAAATGTCGGAGATCCGGATCGGCTGCGTGCCGATCACCTGGGGCAAGTGGCGGCGGGAGAACCCCGATGAATGGCCGGAGGAGCGCGTCCTGCGGGAGGTCGCCGATGCGGGGTACGAGGGTGTCTCCTCCGGCCCCAAGCCGGGCCAATCCCCGCGCGAGGTCATCGATAATCTGGCCGCTCTCGGCTTGAAACCCGCGCCGGGGTATCTGGGAGCGGGGTTCTGGAAGCCGGAGGAGCTGCCGGAGATCCGCGAGAAAGCGCAGCGGATGGCGGCGTTCAACCGGGAAGCGGGCCTCACCGAGCTGTTCGTCGCCGCGTCGGGCTTCGATTACGTCTCGCGGGAGAACGGGAAGTCCCGCCGCGAGCTGGCCGGACATGTGGGGGATGGGGACGGCCTCACCGAGGACGAGTACCAGCGGTTCGCGGACGCGCTGAACGAGATCGGGGGCATCCTGTTGGAACAGGGCACTCGCGCCTGTTTCCACAACCACGTCGGCACCGTCATCGAGACCCGCGAGGAGGTGGACCGCCTCTTCGCGCTCGTGGACCCGGAGCGGGTCTTCATGGGGCCGGACACGGGGCACCTCGCCTGGGCGGGGGCGGACGTCACCCAATTCTTCCGGGATTACGCCGACCGGATCAAGACGGCCCACCTGAAGGACATCAACGCGGCGGTGCGGGACCGGGGCCGCGACGAGGAGTGGGACTACGGCGCATCTACGGGGGCGGGCGTGTTCGTCGAACTGGGCGAAGGATGCGTGGATTTCCCGGAGCTGTTCCGCATCCTGGAGAACGCCGGGTTCTCGGGGTGGCTCCTCGCCGAAACGGACGTGACCCAGAAGCCGAGCGCCTTCGAGAGCGCGAAGGTCAGCCGGGAGTACCTGAAGCGCATCGGGTATTAGCGTACATCATTCGAGCCATCGCGTGCCGTATTGTAATCGCTCTTCCTATGGATGCGGGGAGGGGATACCCCCTCCCGAACGTTCGCGCTTCAGGATCGGGTGAATTCAAATTCTCAGGACTTACCCGTGATCTTCCACCCCTCTCATCCGGAGCGGTACTTCTTGTCATCCCGAGCGTCAGCGAGGAATCTGACTGTACGCGAGTGAGTCTTTCGTCCCCGGGGGTAGATTCCACGCTTCACTCGGAATGACATGGAAGAGAGTCGGAAGGTCATGGAAGGGAGCAGAAGGATATGGAAGGGAGTTCCTCCGCTCGGAAGGGCAGGAGTGGAAGATCACGGGTAACTCCTGAATCATTTGATGGAGGAGTGTGGGCCTATATCCCTAATATAGAGGCCGGAGCCATTCGATTTTTTATGTAAAATATCTCACAATATGCATGAACGGGACTGAGGTCCGGCTTTTCGCAGGAATGAAGATTTTCCCGGTAGGAAGTCGTTCCCTCCCGTTGAATTCCCTCTCTTGGAATCACCCTTCCGGATTGATCAGGTTTCCAGCTTGGGGGCGAGGCTTTAATGCACGGCCTCCCTCGGGAAATCCCTGCTTCAGGCTAATCCTCACGCCTCGAAACGCCATTATTAGGCAAGGATTCGCGGTCCTGACCCCCTTTCCGGATAGGCTCGCGGGAGCGGGTGGGTTCGTCAGTTATAGGTTGTTCCGGTGAAGTATCGCCCCTGGCGGGGAAGTGGAGCGTTGATGATGTCTCGAACGCGCTTTTCTCAGTTTGTCTGGGGATTGCTGGCCTATAACGTGGTCGTCATCCTTGGAGGCGCTTTCGTGCGGGCGACCGTCTCCGGCGACGGGTGCGGGGATCACTGGCCCCTGTGCAAAGGGGAGGTGATGCCCACCTTCGCGGAGATGAAGACCCTCATCGAGTTCGGCCACCGGCTCTCCACCGGAATCCTGCTCCCGTTGGTGCTCCTCATGCTGGTCTGGGCGTTCCGTGCCTTTCCCAAAGGGCATCCGGTGCGGATGGCGTCGTTCATGACGCTGGTGTTCACCCTCGTCGAAGGCGGGATCGGCGCGGCGCTGGTCCTCTACCAGTACGTGGCGCACGACGACTCGGTGAACCGGGCCATTGTGATGCCCATGCACCTCATCGCGACGTTCTTCCTGCTGATGTTCCTGGCGCTGGCGGGGTGGTGGAGCTCCGGCGGGCAGCGGCTCGACCTCCGCTGCCAGAAGGGGATGGCCCTGTCGATGGGGATCGGGCTGTTCGCCATGCTCATGCTCGGCATGAGCGGTGCGATCACCGCGCTGGGGGATACCCTCTTCCCGGCGGCCAGCCTTGAGGAGGGGCTGGCGCAGGACTTCTCGCCCGAATCGCACTTCCTCCTCCGGCTCCGCATCTTCCACCCGCTCATCGCGATTTCGGCGGGGCTGTACCTACTGCTGGTCGGCGGGCTGGCGATCCAGCTACGCCCCTCCCCCCAGGTGCGGCGGATGGCCGGGTTCATGGGCGCTCTGTTCATGATCGAGATGGCGGCGGGGCTGATCAATCTCCGGCTGCTCGCGCCCGTCTGGATGCAGCTCGTCCACCTGCTGCTGGCGGACCTCCTCTGGATCAGCGTGGTGCTCCTCAGCGCCGCCGCCCTCGCCGAGGGCGTGCCCCAGGTGGAACGGCTCGCGGATAGAGAATGGGAGAGGGAAGAGAGCAGGGATCGATCTTCTATCCTCGATTCTCCCTCTTCCATCCCTGAGGGGGAGCGGGTGACCTGGAAGGATTACGTGGTCCTCACGAAACCCCGCGTCATCAGCCTCCTCCTCTTTACCACGATCACCGCCATGATCATTGCGGCGGGGGTGGAGCAGATGAAGGGGCCGAGTCTCCTCCTGTTCCTCGGAGTGGCGGTCGGGTTCTACATGGCCGCCGGGGCCTCCAACGCCATCAACATGGTCCTGGAGCGGGACCTCGATATCCGGATGGCGCGCACGTCGAAGCGGCCCACGGTCACGCGGAAGATCCCGCCGGGATCGGCGCTCATGTTTGCGATGGCGCTGCTCGTCGGCTCCTTCCTGATCTTGACGCTGACGGCGAACATTCTCTCCGCGATGCTGGCGCTGGCCGGGCTCGTCTTCTACGTTATCGTCTACACGATGGTGCTCAAGCGTCGGACCTGGGCCAACATCGTGATCGGCGGGGCGGCGGGCGCGTTTCCCCCCCTCGTGGGCTGGGCGGCGGTCACCGGCGACCTGAGCCTGCTGGCGTGGTGCCTGTTCGGGATCATCTTCCTCTGGACCCCCGTTCACTTCTGGGCGCTGGCGCTCTTCATCAAGGAGGACTACGCCCGCGCGGGGGTGCCCATGCTTCCCGTTGTGCGCGGGGAGCGGGCGACCGCGATCCAGATCGGCTGGTACGCGGCGCTCACCGTGGCGATCACGGTGTTCCCGCTCTGGCTCGTCGGGAAGGGCGGCGAACCCGCTTTCGGACGGTTTTACCTGGCGGTGGTCGTCCTGCTCAACCTGGAGTTGATTCGCCAGGCGATCCGCCTCTATCGCCGACCCGACCACCCCCATGCGAAGTCGCTGTTCAAGTACTCCATGGTGTACCTGGCGCTCCTGTTCCTGGCGATGGCCGTGGACCGGGCGTACTGGGTGTAAGAGAGTACGTTCAGGGGCACCAAAGATTTGTAAAAGATAGAGGAGGACGGCTAGAGTACTTGAGGATTGAGCGTTGGGCAACGAGCATCAGGCGTTGAGAGGGGCGGGATCCCCACGCTCATCGCCCCAAGCCCAACGCCTCATACCCAACGCTCGCTGCCCAACGCTCAACGCTCAACAGCCCCTCCTCCCTGAAAGGGCACAGTGCATGGCTCAGATCTTTCATCCGAGTACGAACACCCTCTCCCGAATCAGCATCATCGGTGTCCTTGTCGGCCTGCTCGCTCTCGGCGGCGCGATCTACGCCGGGAATATGTCGTACGGAAGCCGGGTCAACGTGCCCATCGAGCAGCCGGTGCAGTTCAGCCACAAGCACCATGTGACGGATGACGGGATCGATTGCCGCTACTGCCACACCTCCGTGGACAAGGCCGCCTTTGCGGGGCTCCCCTCCACGGAGACATGCATGACCTGCCACTCCCAGATCTGGTCCGACAGCCCGCTCCTGGAACCGGTCCGCCAGAGCTGGGCCACCGGGCAGCCCATCGTCTGGCAGCGCGTCAACGACCAGCCGGATTTCGTCTTCTTCAACCACAGCATCCACCTGAAGAAAGGCGTCTCCTGCGTCACCTGCCATGGCCGCGTGGATCAGATGCCGGTCATCTGGAAGGATAAGACCATGAGCATGGCATGGTGCGTGGACTGCCACCGGAACCCCGAGAAGCATATTCGCCCCCGCGAGTTCGTTTACGACATGGGCTGGCAGCCGAACATGGACCAGGTGAAGATGGGACTCCAACTCATTAAGGAGTACGACATCCTCCCGGCCCAGCAGCTCACCAACTGTTCCATCTGCCACCGCTGATGCGCCATAATTCCGAGGTCTCACGAGACGATCACGCCCAGGCAACGATGAGGGAGAACGATTTGAACAGGGAAGATCAAGGCTCACCGACGGATGACCGCGAGACCCCCGCCGCTCCGAACGGCGGCGGGGAAGGGACGATGCCGGGGTTCGTCCCCCTCTCGTCCATCCGCCCGACTCCGCCCCGGCAGCGGCTGGACATCGCCGCGCTCCGGGAGAAGCTGCAAAACTCGACCGGGAAAGAGTACTGGCGCAGCCTGGAGGAGATCGCCGAGACCGACGAGTTCAACGCGCTGATGGAGCGGGAGTTTCCGACCGCGCCCCGCGATATGCAGCCGCTCCCCCGCCGGGAGTTCCTCAAGCTCATGGGCGCGTCTCTCGCGCTGGCCGGAGTCGGCGGCTGCGCCTACCAGCCCGCCGAGTCGATTGTCCCCTACGTCGAGCAGCCGGAGCTGCTCATCCCCGGCAAACCCCTCTTCTTTGCCACGTCGTTCGTCAAAAGCGGTTACGCGGTCGGCGTCCTCGCCGAGAGCCACATGGGACGGCCCATCAAGGTCGAGGGGAACCCGGAGCACCCTGCGAGCCTCGGCGCGACCGACGCCTACACCCAGGCCTCCATCCTTCAGCTGTACGACCCGGACCGCTCCAAGAATATCCGCAACCTGGGCGAACCGACGAACTGGGACGTGTTCACCGGCGCGATGACCGCACAGATGGAAGAGCTGCGGCGCAGGGGCGGCGGGGCCGGGCTGCGGATCCTGACCGAGACGGTCACCTCGCCCACCATGGCGAGCCAGATCCGCGCGCTGCTCGCCCGGTACCCCGGCGCCCGGTGGCACCAGTTCGAGCCGGTCAGCCGGGACAACATCCGCGCCGGCGCCCGGCTAGCGTTCGGGGCCGACGTGCATCCGGTGTACCATTTCGAGCGAGCCGACCGGATCGTCTCCCTCGACTGCAACTTCCTGCTCGAAGAGCCGGGGTCCATTCGCTACGCCCGCAACTTCGCCGAGCGCCGCATGGTCCCCGACGAGCGCGTCGATGTCCATGCCCCGCAGGGGGACGATGCGATTGCGGGCGGGCGCGATGCCGAGGCCGGTGATCTCGCCGCCACTGCGGCGGGGGCTCGGGCCGGGATGAACCGCCTTTACGTCGTCGAGAGCACCCCGACGATCACCGGCGCGATGGCCGATCACCGGCTGCCCCTGCTGGCCCGGCACATCGAGCCGTTCGCCCGCGCCCTGGCCGCTGCGCTCACCGTTCCCGGCGCCGCCCCGGCGCCTCCCCCACCCGGCATCCCGGCGGACTGGCTGGCCGCCCTGGCGCGAGACCTCATGGCGACTCGCGGCGCGAGCCTGATCGTCGCCGGAGACCACCAGCCGCCCGTCGTGCATGCCCTCGCCCACGCGATGAACAGCGTATTGGGGAACGTCGGGACGACCGTGACCTACACCGCGCCGGTCGAAGTCAGCCCCGTCGATCCGGTCGCCTCCCTCCGCGACCTGGTCAACGATATGCGGGCGGGCCAGGTCGAGATGCTCGTCATCCTCGACGCGAATCCCGTGCTCACCGCCCCGGCGGACCTGAACTTCCTCGACGCGATGAAGGAGGTCCCGCTCCGCATTCACATGGACCTCTTCGATGACGAGACGGGGATCCAGTGCCAGTGGCACATCCCGAAATCGCATTACCTGGAGGCGTGGAGCGACGCGCGGGCCTACGACGGCACGGTTTCCATCGTGCAGCCCCTCATCAAGAACCTGTACGAGTCCCGCTCCCCGCACGAGCTTCTGGCCCTGCTGCTCGGGCAGGGGGACCGCTCCAGCTACGACATCGTGCGGAGCTTCTGGGAAACCCAGCGCCCCGCCGCCGGGTTCGAGCGGTGGTGGAAGACGGTCGTCCACGACGGGATGATCCCCAATACGGCCGCCGCCCCGGCCACCGCCGCCCTTCGCGCGGACTTCCTCGCGACCGCGCCGCCGTCCCCGACGCAGTCCGGCATGGAGATCATCTTCCGCCGCGACCCCTCGATCTGGGACGGCCGGTTCGCGAACAACGCGTGGCTCCAGGAGCTGCCCAAGCCGCTGACGACCCTTACATGGGACAACGCGGCCCTGATCAGCCCCGCCACCGCTCAGTCGTTCAACCTCTCCAATGAGGACCGCGTCGAGCTGAACCTCCGGGGCCGGAAGGTCGTCGCGCCGGTCTGGGTCATGCCCGGCCACCCGGACGGCTCCGTCTCCGTCTACGTCGGGTACGGCCGCCCCAACGCCGGGAAGATCGGGACGGGGACCGGGTTCAACGCCTACGGCCTCCGCACCACCGACGCGATGAGCTTCGGGTCCGGCCTGGAGATCCGCAAGGTGCCGGGCCGCTACAAGCTCGCCACCACCCAGATCCACTTCAGCATGGAAGGCCGCGATATCGTCCGTGTCGGGACGCTTCAGGAGTACCAGGCGAATCCGAAATCCCCCGCATTCGCCCAGGGGCCGCACCAGAACGCGAACCTCCCGAACATGTACCCTCCGGAATGGCCGTCGGACCGGCTGGAATACGGGCCGAATGTCCCGGGCCATTCCCCCTCGGACGACAAGGACCTCTACGTGTACCCCGACGTGAAGGGGTACAACGGCCAGCCCATGCCGCAGTGGGGAATGGTGATCGACAACAACGTCTGCATCGGGTGCAACGCCTGCGTCGTCGGGTGCGTGGCGGAGAATAATATTCCGACGGTGGGTAAAGACCAGGTGATCATGAGCCGCGAGATGCACTGGCTGAAGGTGGACACCTACTACGCGGGCAACCTGGACAATCCGGGAACGATGTTCATGCCCCGGCCCTGCATGCACTGCGAGAAAGCCCCCTGCGAGCCGGTCTGCCCCGTGGAGGCGACCTCGCACAGCGCGGAGGGCATCAACGAGATGACCTACAACCGGTGCGTGGGCACGCGGTACTGCTCCAACAACTGCCCCTACAAGGTCCGGCGGTTCAACTACTTCCAGTACTCCGATCAGAAGACCCCCACGATCCAGATGATGCAGAACCCCGACGTGACGGTTCGCAGCCGGGGCGTGATGGAGAAGTGTACCTACTGCATCCAGCGGGTCAATGAGGCGCGGATCGAGGCGGAGAAGGAGGACCGTCCCATCCGGGACGGCGACGTGCTCACCGCCTGCCAGCAGGCCTGCCCGACGCACGCCATCGTGTTCGGCAACATTCGGGATACGGCCAGCAACGGCGGCCTCGGCAGCGACGTGAGCCGGCTGAAGCGCTCTTCGCTCAATTACGGCCTCCTCACGGAGCTGAACACGTTCCCGCGCACCACCTACATGGCGAAGCTGCGGAACCCGAACCCGGAACTGGCGAAGTATTCCGTCTTCGGGCCGGAAACGGTCGGGGCAGGCGCGGCGGGCCACGGGGCACCCGGAGAGGGACCGGCAGGCGGGCCGGTCGGCGAAGGGCCGGAGGGACATTAGGCATGGTTCAACCTCAGCGCACCGATGAAACCTTTGAGATGATCGGCCCGGGCCACAATTACGAGTCGGTCACGGAAAAGATCTCCTCCGTCGTCCTGAGCCGCCGGATCTCGGTTCTCTGGCTCGCCCTCGTGCTCGTCTTTGCTCACATCGCCGGCCTCTTCGGCCTCGGCGCGGTGATGACCCTGTTCTGGGGTGTAGGGACATGGGGGAACAATATCCCAGTCGGGTGGGCGTTCGGGATCATCAACTTCGTCTGGTGGATCGGTATCGGGCACGCGGGGACCCTGATCTCCGCTATCCTCCTGCTGCTGCACCAGAACTGGCGGACCTCCATCAACCGGTTCGCCGAGGCGATGACGCTGTTCGCCGTCTTCTGCGCGGCGCAGTACCCGCTCTTCCACATCGGGCGGCACATGTACGCCTACTGGATGTTCCCGGTTCCCAACTCCATGGGGCTGTGGCCGCAGTTCAAAAGCCCGCTCATTTGGGACGTGTTCGCGATCAACACCTACCTGCTGGTCTCCGCGCTCTTCTGGTTTGTGGGGCTCATCCCCGACCTGGCGACCCTGCGGGACCGGGCGCGAACGAAGCCCGCGAAGATCATCTACGGCATGCTGGCGATGGGCTGGCGAGGGTCGGCGCTGCACTGGCGGCGGTACACCGCGCTGTATCTCTTGCTGGCGGGCCTCTCCACCCCGCTCGTGCTGTCGGTGCACACCATCGTGAGCTTCGACTTCGCCTTCGGCAACGTGCCCGGCTGGCACACGACGATCTTCCCGCCCTACTTCGTGGCGGGTGCGGTCTTCGCCGGTTTCGCGATGGTGCTCATCCTCGCGATCCCGCTCCGGGCGGCGTTCCACCTCCGGGACGTGATCACGATGAAGCACCTGGAGAACTGCGCGAAGGTCATGCTCGCCACCGGGATGATCGTCGTGTACGGGTATATCATGGAGGTCTTCTTCGGCTGGTACAGCGGCAGCGAGTACGAGCGTTATATGACGTTCGTTACCCGCATGAACTTGAATGAGAGCCCCTACGCGTGGTCGTGGTACGCGCTGCTTATCTGCAACGGTCTGGCGATCCAGCCGCTCTGGTTCAAGAAGGTCCGCACCAACCCGCTCGCGCTGTTCGTGATCTCGCTGTTCGTGAGCGTGGGGATGTGGCTGGAGCGGTTCGTCATCATCGTCACCAGCCTGACGCGGGACTTCCTTCCCGCCGCGTGGGGCAACTACTCCCCGACCTGGGTGGACTGGGCGCTCTACATCGGCACCATCGGGCTCTTCTTCACGCTGTTCCTGCTGTTCATCCGGCTGCTGCCCGCCATCTCCATCGCGGAGATGCGGGAGCTGGTGGCCCACCACGGCCACGGCACCGCCAGCTTCACCGAGCACGGCACCGAAGAAATGGCCGACGCCCGGCTGGTCGAAGAACACCCGACGAATAAGTTTTGAATTTTGAGTTTTGAGTTAACCCCCTCTGGGCCGGAGGAATAACAACAAGGCTCAATGGTTATTAATTCAAAACTCAAAACTCATAACTCAAAATTGAAGTTTCGAGGAGTTCAAACGTGACCTACGTTTTGGATCAATCGCATCAGGCGCTGAAAATCGGGGAAGACCGTCTCCTCTACGGCTACATGGCGGAGTTCGAGCATGCCGAAGACGTCGTAGCGGCGGCGCGCCGGGTCCGCGATGCCGGGTACAAGAAGATCGACGCTTACACGCCGTTCCCGGTGGAAGGCCTCTCCGAAGCGCTGGGTTTCCGGGATCACTGGATTCCGTTCCTGATGCTGATCGGCGGGATCGTGGGTTGTATCGGTGGATTTGCGCTGGTGTACTATTGCACGGTCATCGCGTACCCGCTCAACATCGGGGGTCGGCCCCTCTTCTCCTGGCCGATGTACATTCCGGTGACGTTCGAGTGTACCGTTCTGGTGGCGGCGCTGACCGGGGTCCTCGGGATGTTCCTCCTCAACGGCCTCCCCATGCCCTACCATCCCGTCTTCGATCACCCGGACTTCGACCGCGCCTCCAGCGACCGGTTCTTCCTCTGCATCGAAGCGCGGGACCCGAATTTCGACTTCACCGAAACTCGCCGCTTTATGGAGACCCTGGGCGCGCTCCACGTCTCCGACATCGAATTGAGGAAATAAGAACCCGATGACTCGACCTTTACGACGGCGACTGCTCTGGATCGGGGCGCTCGGTGGAGCGCTCGTCCTCACCGGCTGTACCCGGGGCGGCGAGTTCCAGGCGATCAGCATGTGGAACGAATCCCGGCTCAAGCCGCTGGAGTCCAGCCCCGACCCTTCGCGGGCGTCCTCCGCGCGGGAGTTCCCGGTCGGGACGGTGGCGCGCGGCCAGCTCCGGGTCGATACCGTGCTGTACGAGGGGCGGACCGAAGATGGGAATCTCGCGACGCGGGTCCCGTTCGCGATCACCCAGCCGGTGCTGCTGAGAGGGCAGGAGCAGTTCAACATCTACTGTGCGCCCTGCCACAGCCGCAACGGGGACGGGAACGGCCTTATCGTCGAGCGTGGGTTCCCCCGGCCGCCGGATTACGCCATCCCCCGGCTCCGCAACGCGCCCATCGGTCACTTTTCCGACGTGATCACTAACGGGTACGGGGTGATGTACAGCTACGCCTCCCGCGTTCACCCGAACGACCGGTGGGCGATAGCGGCATACATTCGCGTATTGCAGCGGGCCCGCCCCGTGGCGCCCGACACCCGCCCGGAGATCACCGTACCCACCCGGAGAGTCCTGCCCCAGCCGGATCGGCCCGCTCCGGAGATCCCAGGGGTACAGAGCACGCCGGATGTGCGGTCCACGCCCCCCGGCACGTCGCCCGGAGGCCCGCCCGGCCTGACGAACGGCACGGGTGGGGGCGCGCCGGGGAGCGTGATGGAGGGACCTCCTCCCGGCGGACCCGGATCGCCCGGCGGACCGGGAGCCGCTCCCAACGGCACTTCCCCCACCGTACCGTAACGAATGAACCCTCCTGAAGAGGAGAGCCATTTACCACACTGAAAGCGACTTATGAACCCACTGGTCTATCCGGATAACAAGCTGAACCGCCTGCAAAGCATCGCCCTCATCATGGCGGTGGTCGGACTCGTGCTGTTCGTCATCGGGTTCATCACCTCCCCCGGCAGCGTGTGGCAGTCCTACCTCTACGCTTACCTGTTCTGGCTCGGGGTGACGGCGGGGTCCATCGGGCTGCTCCTGCTGCACCACATGGTCAGCGGCGGCTGGGGATTCCTGATCCGGGGACAACTGGAGGCGGCATCTCGGCTGCTGCCGTGGATGGCCGTCCTCTTCGTGCCGCTCGCCATTTTTGGCCTGTTCAACATCGCCGGGATGAACGCGCTCTACCCGTGGACCGACCCCGAAGTGGCCCATCACGGCGTGGTTCAGAAGAAGCTCGGCTACCTGAACATCCCGTTCTTCCTCATCCGCGCGGCGCTCTATTTCATCATCTGGGGAGTCATCGCGATGCTGCTGAACCGGTGGGGCCGCACCCAGTACGACCGGAGCGACCCGGAGGTGACGAACCGCCTCAACCACCTCGGCTCGTTCGGGATGGTGCTGATGGTCATCACGATGACGTTTGCGATGGTGGACTGGGTGATGTCGCTGGAGCCGGAATGGTTCTCTTCGATCATCGGGCTGCTCTTCTCCGCCACGCACACGCTCTCCGCTATGGCGACGATGCTCGCCCTCTTCGCTTACATCAACGGCGACCTGCCCGAATTGCTGGTGGTGCCCCGGCGGTACTTCCGGGATCAGGGGAACCTGCTGCTCGCGCTCGTCATGCTCTGGGCGTACCTCTCCTTCTCCCAACTTCTCATCATCTACTCCGCGAACATTGCGGAGGAGGCGCTCTGGTACGTGCATCGCGAGCGGGGAGGATGGGGTTTCATCAGCCTGTCGTTGATCCCGCTCCACTTCGCGCTGCCGTTCCTGGTGCTGCTGGTGGGCAGCGGGCTGAAGCAGAACCCTCGCCGTCTCGCGGGAGTCGCCCTGTTCATCGTGGTCATGCGCCACGTCGATCTCTTCTGGTGGGTCGCCCCGACGTTCCGGCATCACCTTTACGTGACCTTCGCCGACTTCGGAGCGCCCCTGTTGATCGGGGGGATCTGGCTTTACCTGTGGGTCGGCCAACTCCGGGGCCGCGCGATCCTGCCGGTTTACGATCCGCGCCTGGAGGGCCACTTGCCCGCGCAGGAAGTGGAGGTAGTCTCCCATGTCTGACGTCAATCTTCCCGACTACAGCATTTACGAGCCGACGACCTCGGAGCAGCATCCTCCGGTCACCATGCCGCAGGGGACGCAGGCGCGCGGGGTCGATGCCGGGCACGAGCACCGGGATATCAACGTCCGCTCGATCTTCGCCTGGTTCTTCGTGCTCACGGTCGTGGTGGTCGTCACCTACGTGATCCTGTACGGGATGTACCAACTGCTGGAGTACTTCGAGCAGCGGAAGGACCGGGTGGCGTCGCCGATCTTCTCGCAACGGACGCCACCCCCGCCGCCGCGCCTTCTGCCCAACCCGCTCGATTCCGAGCTGAACCCGCAGGCGCCCATGCTCGGCCCCGGAGAGTTCATGATCCTCCACCGCGAGCAGGAAGACGAGCGGATGTCGAGGATCGGCCTCCAGGATCCCACGTTCGGGCAAGGACGGATTCCGCGGCATCTCGTGGATGCAGTGGCAAAGGAAGGCACCCCGCAGCCTCAAGTAACGGACGACCTGCGGACATACAGCCCGCAGGCGTGGCCGTTCCCGCCGCAGGAAGGCCTCATGCGCCCGCTTCCCTCCGACCCGAGCGGAGGCCGCATGCTGGAGAATGGCCTCAGATGAACCGTTGTTTTCCAACAGGCGGGTCTCCTCGCGGGAGCAGGCTGGCCCTGGCGTTCCTCCTGGCTGTGGGATTTCTGGCTGCGTCGGAAGGTCCGGCGCACGCCGATCCTCCGGCTTCCGGGGTGAAGCCGCTCGTGACCGCGCAGGACGAGATCATCCAGAACGTGCGGCTGGAGCAGAAGCTGAACGGGCAGGTCCCGCTCAACCTCCAGTTCATGGACGATTCGGGGAAGACAGTGCGCCTGAGCCGGTACTTCGGGGAGAAGCCGGTCATGCTGATCCCGATCCAGTACCGGTGCACCATGCTCTGCAACGAAGAGCTGAACGCTCTGACCCGGAGCCTGAAGGAGTTGAAGTTCAACATCGGCGATCAGTTCAACCTGCTCGCCGTGAGCATCGATCACCGGGAGACCCCGGCCATCGCGGCGGAGAAGAAGCTCAGCTACATCAAGGAGTACGGGCGGCCCGGCGGCGCCGACGGGTGGCGCTTCCTCACCGGGGACAAGGCGTCCATCCGGGCGCTCACGGACTCCATGGGGTTCTATTTCGCCTACGATCCCAAGACCGATCAGTACGCCCATCCCGACGGGGTCATGATCCTGACCCCTCAGGGGAAGATCGCGCGGTACTTCTTCCGGCTGGAGTACCCGGCGAAGGACCTGCGGTACGGCCTGATCGAAGCGTCGCAGAACAAGATCGGCTCGCCGCTGGATTATCTCGCGCTGCTCTGCTTCCACTATAATCCGATGACGGGCACGTACAGCGTCGCGATCATGAAAGTGATGCGCCTAGCCGCTGTCGGGACCGTCCTCTTTCTTGCCCTGGGAATCCTTTGGTTGAGACGGCGGGACCGCACGAGTGAGCGGCCCGTGGAAAGCGCAGCGTAACTTTATTTTGGATTTTAGATTTTGGATTTTGGATTACGTGTACATCGATTCGGGTGAAGATGATAATCGGCCTTAACCCGAAAGGGATCGCACGCAATCCAAAATCCAAAATCTAAAATCCAAAATTCGGAAGGGGAGAAATAAAACGACGTGTGGGACTTCTTAGCCTTCATTCCACCGCAGGCATCCACTGCAGCGGCCCCCATCGACATGCTGGCGCTCTTCATCACAGCGGTCACGGTCTTTTTTTCGTTGCTGATTGCCCTCGCCATCCTCTACTTCGCCATCAAATACCGGCGGGGCAACAAGGTGGACCGCTCGAACCCTCCGCATGAAGGGATCGTCATCGAGACGCTCTGGACCCTCATCCCGTTCGGGATCGTGATGGTGATGTTCGTCTGGTCCACGACGCTGTACTTCAGCAGCGTGCGCGCCCCGAAGGAGGCGATGGAGATCTACGTCGTCGGGAAGCAGTGGATGTGGAAGATGCAGCATCCCCAGGGCCGTTGGGAGATGAACGAGCTCCACGTTCCGGTGGGTCGTCCAGTCAAGCTGACGATGACCTCGGAAGATGTGGCGCATGCGTTCTTCGTCCCGGCGTTCCGCCTGAAGATGGATGTCTACCCCGGACGCTACACGCAGCTCTGGTTCACTCCCACGAAGGTCGGGACGTTCCACCTCTTCTGCGCCGAGTTCTGCGGGACGAACCACAGCGGCATGGTCGGGTCGGTGATCGTGATGGAGCCGGAGGATTACCAGCAGTGGCTGAACACCGGGAACGTCCCCATGACGATGGCATCCCAGGGGGAGGCGCTCTTCCGGCAGCACGGCTGCAGCGGGTGCCACAGCCCGAACTCCAGCCTCCGCGCTCCGCTCCTGGAGGGCATCTACGGCAAGCCGGTACCGGTCCAGATCCCGCGCGGCGGCGTCCCCCTCGAACGGGTGGAGTCGACGACCATTATCGCGGACGACCGGTACATCCATGACTCGATCGTGCTGCCGGAGAAGGAGATCGCGGCGGGCTTCCGACCGATCATGCCGACCTTCCGGGGCCGCCTGAGCGAAGAAGAGGTGATGAAGCTCGTCGCCTACATCAAGTCCCTGAGCGGGGGCGGCAACGCCGGGCCGAACCAGGGCGCGGGGGTCAACCCGGCGGGCGGCCCTATGGAGAGGCGCCCCGCCACGGGCCCGGTCACCCGCGAGGAGATCCAAACCCGGACCGGGTTCACACCCGGTAACATGGGAGACATCACCACCGCATCGGAGGCGACTCCGGAGCGCGGGCCGGCGTTCCGGGGGCAGGGCACGAACCCCGGCGGCGGCGTGATGGGCGAAGGCGGCATTATCCGCGATCCCGTCCGTAACGACCCCGCCGCACCCCGCAATCAGGGGACGGGAACCGGCGCAAACGGAACGACACCCGGCGGCGCTGCCACCGGCGGCACGGCAACTGGAAATGGAAGGACACCGCAATGAGCAGTACCCTCACCCCCGAGCAGGAATCGCACGGCGGCACGGACGACCTCCAGCCGTTCCCGACCGAGATCCCGCGCGAGCACTACCTTAACGTTGAATACGGGTGGAAGTCGTGGCTTTTCACGCTCGACCACAAGCGCATTGCGATCCTTTACCTGATCTCGATCACGTTCATGTTCTTCATCGGTGGGCTCGCGGCGACCCTCGTCCGCCTCAATCTCCTCACGCCGCACAGCGAGCTCCTCCGGCCCCAGACCTACAATAAGATGTTCTCCATGCACGGGATCGTCATGGTATTCTTCTTCCTGATCCCGGCGATCCCGGCGATTCTGGGGAACTTCCTCGTCCCGATGATGCTCGGCGCGAAAGACCTCGCCTTTCCCAAGCTGAACCTGTTGAGCTGGTACCTCTACATGGCCGGAGCATTGGTCGGCATTGGCGCGATGGTGTACGGGGGCGTGGATACGGGATGGACCTTTTACGCGCCGCTCTCCACCCAATACGCTTATGGGAACGTGGCGCTCACCATTGTCGGAGCCTTCCTCGCCGGGTTCTCCTCCATCCTCACGGGGCTGAACTTCATCGTCACCACCCACAAGATGCGCGCCCCCGGCCTCACATGGTTCCGACTCCCCCTCTTCATCTGGTCGATATACGCGACCAGCCTCATCCAGATCCTCGCCACGCCGGTGCTTGCGATCACGCTGCTGCTGCTGGCGGTGGAGCGGATCTTCCAGGTCGGCGTGTTCGACCCGAAGATGGGTGGGGACCCGGTGCTGATGCAGCACTTCTTCTGGTTCTACTCGCACCCGGCGGTCTACATCATGGTGCTGCCGGGGATGGCGGTGGTGAGCGAGATCATTGCGAACGGGGCGCGGCGGCCCGTCTTCGGGTACAAGATGGTGGCGTTCGCCAGCCTTGCCATCGCGGTCATCAGCTTCCTGGTGTGGGGGCACCATATGTTCACGACGACCCAGTCCCCCTACGCCGGGATGATCTTCTCGTTCCTCTCGTTCCTCGTCGCCATCCCCTCTGCCATCAAGGTGTTCAACTGGACGGCCACCCTCTATAAAGGCTCAATCCGGCTCCACACCCCGATGCTCTACGTGCTCGGGTTCATCGGTTTGTTCACCATTGGGGGACTGACCGGGATGCACCTGGCCTCCATCGCGGTGGACCTGCACATGCACGACACTTACTTCATCGTCGCCCACTTCCACTACATCATGGTGGGAGGGACGGTGATGGCGTATCTCGGAGGCATTCACTTCTGGTGGCCGAAGATGACGGGCCGCCTCTACAACGAGGTGCTGGGGAAGACCTCGGCCATCATCATCTTCCTCGGGTTCAACCTGACGTTCTTCCCGCAGTTCATCGTGGGGTATCAGGGGATGCCGCGCCGGTACGCCACCTACGCCCCGGAGTTCCAGGTGCTGAACGTCCTCTCCAGCGCGGGCGCGTCGATTCTGGCGGTCGGGTTCATGCTGCCGTTCTTCTACCTGCTCTGGTCGCTGAAGAACGGAAAGATCGCCGGGCCGAACCCATTCAACGCGACGGGCCTGGAGTGGCAGACGCCCTCCCCGCCGCCGACCCTGAACTTCGACCGCACGCCGGTCGTCACCATCGGGCCGTACGCCTATAACCCGGAGGCGGACGAGCTGGCCGACGCGCTGGAGGACGTGGAACGCGCCCGGGAGGATTACGAGCAGACCCGCACCGTCATCGCGGTGACGAACGTCCAGGATGCCCTCGCGCGAGAACGGGAAGAAATCCGGGAGCGGCGAGAGGATGCCCGCGAGCGAGCACAGGAGGAGAGAGACCGTGACGCCTAGCCCCCACGCCACCGTCGAAGCGCACGACGACGCGCACCACGACCACGGCCCGCTCCACCATCACTTCGACGATATGGAGCAGCAGCGCGAGTGCCACAGCCTCGGCATGTGGGCCTTCCTGGTGACGGAAGTGATGATGTTCGGGGGGTTGTTCTTCGCGTACAGCCTCTACCGCTGGCTCTTCCCCGAGGCGTTCCATGCCGGGAGCGAGCATCTCGATATCTGGAAAGGAACTATCAACACGTTCGTGCTGCTGATCAGCAGCCTGACGATGGCGTTGGCGGTCCATGCAGCCCAGACCCGCCGCAGGAAGCCGCTCGTCTGGTGGCTGCTGACGACCTGGGTGCTCGGCGCGGCCTTCCTGGGAGTCAAAGCCGTGGAATGGACCCATGACTACCACATCGGCCTGATCCCCGGCGTCCGGTGGGAGCCGGAGCTGGCGACTCCCGGCGCGGTCAGCCAGGGCCAGGCGGCAGGCCAGGAGGGACATGGATTCGAGAGGCCGGCGCAGGGCGAGGCGCTGCGGCCCGGCCCCGTTCCCGAAACCGGTCCGCTGATCGATAACCGTGCTCCCAATACCGGCGACATCCCCCCCGAAGCGGTGGAGCGCATCCCTCCCGTATCACCAGGGTTCCCGCAGGACCGGGCGATCACCGGGGATAGCCCGAACGCCTACGATACCACCGCGATGAACCAGCTGAAGATGTACTTCGTCATCTACTTCAGCATGACGGGCCTTCACGCGATCCATATGATCGTGGGGCTGCTGCTGGTGGCCTATTTTGCCCTGTTGGGCGCGCAGGGGAAGTTCACCAACGGCAACGATCAGCCGGTGGAGATCCTGGGTCTGTACTGGCACCTCGTCGATATCGTCTGGATCTTCCTCTTCCCGCTGCTCTATCTGATCGCCGGATTCCACCCGTTCTCCGGAGGAGGTCATTAAGTTGGCGCACCCCCCCATCCATGCTTCGGATAACCCGGATGTGGAGATCTACGACACGCACCACATCGTCCCGGTTTCCACGTATCTCGTCGTGTTCGCTGCGCTGATGGTCCTGCTGATCTTGACACTGGGAGCAGCGATGGTGGACCTGCCCGGCCCTGGCAATATCATCGTCGCAGTCACCATCGCTATGATCAAGGCGTTGATCGTGGTGCTGTACTTTATGCATGTGCGGTACAGCAGCCGACTCGTTCAGGTATTCGCGGGCGCGGCCTTCTTCTGGCTGCTGATCCTTTTCGCGCTGACCATGGCCGATTATGCCACCCGGGGCTGGACCGAACCCGTTCGGTAACAGTACCGAAGCAGCATCCCATACGAAATCGGCGGCTGAGTCTCAATGCGACGAAGGAGGAGCTAAATCTAGCTCCTCCTTCGTTTTGCCGGGGTTCAATCGCTGTACTCATGGTGTTTTCTTATCGTTTAGTGGGGATCAACATACCTAGGCTTATTGCCGGGAAGGAGCATACATCTTCCCCTTCATCCGTCGGATCTCGGCCTGATGCTCTCGTATCCGGATGTCGATCTGCTTAATCTGAAGAAGGATCTCGTCGAGCGCCGCTCCGTACTGCACGAGGTCTTCCGGGCGGAGGGTGGAGAGTCTGATCTGTTCCATGAGAGTTTCTCCTTTGAAATTGCCGCTTAATGGTCCTAATGTGAATAACGGGGATTCTATGGAAGTGAAACAATGAGGGAGGATCTATTCCGGATGGACGGGGGTTTCTGAAACTCCATAGTCTATTGTCTATCGAGCGGCGCTTCCCTGGCATCCTCCTTCTGACCGCCTCTATGGGAAGCATGGCGATTACAATGCACAATACGTGAGGGAACATTCTCGTATAACACCCTTTCAAAGGCGATTACACTCATACTATCCCTGTAGGGGAATGGCTGAGAATGAATGGGATCCCACCCTTGGGCAAGAAGATCCGGGTGACAGTTATATCGATATTTTGTCCGCAAAACGGAGGAACAGAGAAGGATGAGGAGAAACACGGCGCTGGCGTTAGCCGGAATTGCAGGAATTATTCTGATGAACCGAGTGTCGGAGGCAGGCCCGGCGGAGACGGGCAAGATGCACGTGAAGGCCGGCGAGTTCAAGAAGATCTACGATCCCAGCGTGGGCGAGAAGGAGCCGTGGTACATCAACGATCACTGCTTCGTCTACGGCCCGGACGAACGGTGGCACATGTTCGGGATCACCCACGCCGAGCCCGCGAATCCTCTTGATGAAAAGCATCTCGCCCACGCAACGGCGGAGCGGGTCTTCCAGTCTCCCTGGCGGAAGGAGCCGTTCGCCCTGAGCGCCGTCTGGGAACCGTGGCGGGAATCGCACCTGTGGGCGCCGCATGTGATTCGGCACAATGGCCTCTACTACATGTTCTACTGCGCGGGCGACCCCGATCACACGAAATACAAGTTCCACCTGACTACCTCCAGGGACTTGAAGACGTGGACCCGCCACCCGAATAACCCGCTGGTCGTGGACGGCTTCGACGCGCGCGACCCTATGGTGCTGAAGGTGGGTCGGGAATGGGTGATGTACTACACCGCCAATGAGAAGCCGGAAGGCGGGCGGCATATCGTGGCGTACCGCACGAGCCGAAACCTGATCGACTGGGGGGAACGGAAGGTCGCGTTTACGGACCCTGCAAGCGGGACCTACGGCGGCCCGACGGAGTCGCCGTTCGTCGTGCGGCGGGGGAAATACTGGTACCTGTTCATCGGCCCGAGAGAGGGCTATGATGGCACGGATGTATTCCGCAGCGAGAGCCCGTATCGATGGGAGTTGGTCGATAAAGTGGGGCATTTCCCCGCGCACGCGGCGGAGGTGGTGCGGGACACCGAGGGGCGGTGGTATCTCAGCCGGTGCGGGTGGGGAAGGGGCGGGCTGTACCTCGCGCCACTGGAGTGGAACGACGGCCAGGATGAGCGCGACACCTCCATGCCGATCCCAAAATAAACGCTTGAGAGGTAACGGGCCGTACGCGGATCGTTCCGGTCAGCCGCCCTAAGAGGAGTGGGGCATCGGCTCCACCGAGACCCGGAGGGGCGGGGCTCCCGCAGAGACCTGCGCGGGATCGGGGCCGCAGCCGACGATCTGCTCAGCCCGGAGCTCCGCCACTTCCAGAGAGCCGGTCCAGACCGTGCTGCGGCCCAGGCAGTGCGCTCGCATCGTCAGCAGGAACGCCTTGCCCTGCCCGTATCCGAACACCTTTTGCAGCACCTGGACGACATAATCGAAGCCGTTGATGGGGTCGTTGTGCAGGACGACGGCATAAGGCGGCTGCGGTTCGAGCCGAATCTTACCCTCATCCATTAATGTATCGTCGCTGTAGGGTCGCTCGATGATCTGGGAGCCCATGCAATCACTCCGTCGGGCGAGATTTGCGTAAAAGGAGTATCCAGCTTAGGACTGACGCAAAAACAAGGGCCGAAGGGTTCGTAGTGCCCGCGTCTCGCGGGCACGCCGCCGGGACGGCGGCGCTACGTTTCCCTCTCTGCGTAAGTCCTGCAGCTATTCCGTATTCCCCCGCTGATCTTCGGCCCGCTGCCACGCCACGACCTCACAGTAGGGCACGTCGCCGCCGAAGATATCCAGGGCGCTGCCGATGCTGAGGTCCACGCGCCCCTTCCCATGAGCCTTCACCCGGTCGAGATCGTCCAGGGAACGCGCTCCCCCCGCATACGTAACGGGGCAGGGCGAGTGCTCCCCCAGCAACTCAACCAGCTCCACGTCGATCCCCAGGCGCATCCCCTCCACGTCTACGCCATGCACCAGGAACTCGTCGCAATCCTCGGCGAGTCGGGCGAGGGTCTCGGGGGTGACGGGAACGTCGGTGAACCGCTGCCATCGGTCGGTGACGACGAAGTACGCTCCGTCTCGCTTCCGGCAGCTCAGATCGAGGACGAGGCGCTTCCGGCCCACGGCAGCGGTCAAAGCCTTCAGCCGCTCCGTATCGATCCGCCCATCCCGGAAAACGTAAGAGGTCACGATGACGTGGCTCGCACCCGCATCGAGGTACTCGCGCGCGTTCTCAGGCGTGATGCCCCCGCCCATCTGGAGCCCGCCGGGGAACGCCCGGAGCGCGGAAAGCGCGGCTTCGCGGTTCCCCGGTCCCAGGGCGATGACGTGGCCCCCGAACAGGCCGTCTTCCCGGTAAAGCCGGGCGTAATCGGCGGGGGGGCGGTCCGATTCGTAATTCTTCACGAGGCCCGCCGCATCGTCCCGGAGGGAAGACCCGACGATCTGAACCACGCAGCCGCCGTGCAGGTCGATACAGGGCCGGAAACGCATCCTAAACGCCTCCCTTGACAAGAGAGCCTCTTTGTACACGTCTCATCCACGGTCTCTCCCTTCGAGCAGGAGCAGCCCTTCCGGCCCACTCCGGCTATCGAGGGAGGCGTTGCCGTTCCTTGATTCACTTCCCATCTTACCCCGTTCATTCCTTCGATAAAAATATCCATGATCGAATGGAGTCAGTTCATGAGTTCGCTTAATCGGCCATTAATCATGATGGAGTCGTACGTTAAACCGAATTAAAAGAGGAAATAACAGTCCCGGCTTAAACTGTTTCTGGGCGGACCCGGAGGCGCTCCGGGCGATGCACCGGCTTCCGTTCAACTCCCAAAGAGTCCCCTACGGGAAGGTACAAGACCCCAATCAACGCAAACGCGCATCTTATTCGACCGGATGGTAATGGCTGCGCGTCAAAGAAACGCTTAGATCGCTTTAGAGAGGGAAGCGGCTCGTACCGTTTCCTGCCAGGGAGATTCTTCATTGAAAACTCGCATGCATTGGGCTGCGGTCATACTGGCCGCTTCGACCGGTTTAACTTACGGGCAGGGAATGCCCCCGGACGTATCGCCGGACCACTGGGCTCACGAATCGGTGGAGGAATTGGCGAACAAGGGACTCCTGCTGGGGTACCCGGACGGCAACTTTCTCGGCAACCGAACCATGACCCGCTACGAGATGGCTTCCCTGACGCAGCGGCTTCTCCGCCGACTGGAACAGAGGATCGATACGCGCACGAAAGAAGAGGCCGTCGCGGTTCCTCCGCCTCCTGCCGTGACTCCCAAAGATCTGGCGGAGATCCGCCGCCTCGTGGAGGAGTTCAAGGTCGAAATGACGGTCATGGGCGAGAACATGGAGAAGATTCAGCTCGTGCTCGCCGAAGTGGAGCGTCTGAAAGGGGCGGTCGAGGAGCTGAGAACCCGAAATGAGGCGACGGCGAAGACGCTCGGCACGGTGGAAAAGGACGTGGCCGCCTTAAAACGGCTGAAGTTCAGCGGCTATATCCAGTCCCGTTACGAATCGGAGGAGCGGCCCGGAGCGACAGCGGGGCAGGCGGCCAATGCGCCCTCGAACGGGAAGTTCTACGTCCGGCGCGGTCGTTTGAAAGCGACCTATACGGGAACGGAAGCGGACTACCTGCTCCAGGTGGATGCCGCCCAGCAGAACCTAGTGGAACTCAAAGACGCCTACATCGCGTGGAAGCTGGGGAGCAAACCCGCCAGCGGACGCGTTCAGCCGACCCTCTGGTTCGGCCAGTTTAATATTCCGTTCGGGCACGAGATCGAGTATAGCTCGTCTGCGCGGGAGTTTCCCGAGCGGAGCTTTGCCGAGAACGCGCTGTTCCCCGGCGAGCGCGACCGGGGGATCAAGTTCGTCTACGGGCTGTCTCCCCGGTGGGCGTTCGATGCATCGATCCTGAACGGCGGGGGCATCAATCAGCCGTTCCGCGACGACCCGTACAAGGATGTCACCGCCCGGATTCGCGGCTCCCTGGCGAGGAATTGGAATCTCGGTGCTTCAGGGTACTGGGGCGCGACGCAGCGGACCACCGGCGCCATCGCGGCGCGTCCCGCCGTTCCGGGCAGCGTGAACTGGACGGATACGAACGGGAACGGCCAGGTGGATGCCGGCGAATTGGCCGGGGCGCCGGGCACTCCGGCGGTCGCGGCGGTTCCGGGACAAGCCTTCAAGGCGGACCGCACCCGGTTCGGCGTGGATACGCAGCTCGGCATCGGTGGTAACGGACAGTTCCGGGGAGAAGCCTACTGGGCGCCGGATCACCCGGTCAACAACCCCGCGACGAACCCGATACCAGCCGTCCGAGACGTGAAAGCCTTCGGATGGTACGCCCTGTACGTCCACAGCCTGGGAGCGCGGGACAATCTCGGGGTGCGATACGATGCGTTCGATCCGAATGATAACAACGCCGATGACGAGAACAGCAGATGGAATCTGGCTTGGAACCATTTGGTGGGCACCCATCTCCGGCTCACGTTTTCCTATGAGTGGTTCCCGAAAGTACCGGCGGGAAGGAACGATGACCCCCTCTTCACCTTCCAGGCCCAGCACAAGTTCTAACCCGATGATAGAGCGATGGGAAACTCTTCCTGGAGAGTCTCCCGTCAGGGAAACCCCGGATACTCACGCATGCCCAAAGTGCTCCTCGTTGAAGATGAAATTCCCCTGGCGGAAGGGATCGAATACAGCCTGCGTTACGAGGGCTTTGAAACGGCCCACGCCAGCGACGGCCTTAAAGGGCTGGAGCTATTCCGTACCTTCGAGCCGGACCTGATCCTGCTCGACCTGATGCTGCCCGGTCGATCCGGCCTCGAGGTCTGCCAGGAGATCCGCCGGGAAAGCAACGTGCCGATCATCATCCTCACCGCGAAGGGGGAGGAGGCGGACAAAGTTATGGGATTGGCGCAGGGCGCGGACGATTACGTCACGAAGCCGTTTTCCACCCCGGAGCTGATCGCGCGGGTGCGGGCCGTCCTGCGCCGCAGCCGCTCCGCCGAGCCGCAAGCCACGGAGAGCCTGGCCTACGGCCCGCTCCAGTTGAACCTCGTCAGCCGGAAGCTTCGGGTGGAGGGGCAACCGGTGGAATTGACCCGGCGGGAGTTCGACCTGCTGGAGATGTTCATGCGCCATCCGGGCCGGGTCTTCACGCGTGAAACCCTGCTCTCCCGCGTCTGGGGGGAGGCGGAATTCATCGACGACCGGACAGTGGACGTGCACGTCCGCTGGCTCCGGCAGAAGATCGAAGCGGACCCGAGCCGTCCGGCCCTGATACAGACGGTGCGGAGCGTCGGCTACCGCTTCGGAGAATGATTGGCGCTGCCCCGATCATCCCTCCTGAATCCCGGGCCTGAATCCGTAGGGGTGAGCCGATAAGGCGAGATGAATCCATGTATGCCGCTCGAGATTCTTCTGTGCAACCCAATTTCAAAGAAATTGCGACAGTTTTGACGAATTACTGAGAAAATATGGCATAAGAGAATCAGAGTAGTTGCTGTAATGGAGGCTTCGATGATGAAAATAGCTCTGGCTCTTAGCCTGATCACCACCGCCATGTTTCTCATTCAGAACCAGTGGGTGGCCGTAAAAATCATCCTGGTAAACCCGTTCAATTAAACGTTCGCTCCATGCGGCGCCCGTCATTCGTGGGGAGTTCCCGGAAGGAACTCCCCTTTCTGTTGATCCATATTTTCACCTCGAGCGCTTGCAACGCCTCCCGAATCGTGATAAGATGAACGTGGCCCCGCGTTCGGGGTCCTTACAACGTGGCGCTATCGTCTAGCGGTCAGGACGCCGCCCTCTCACGGCGGAAGCCGGGGTTCGATTCCCCGTAGCGCTATCCTTCTCTCCCGGCCTGTGAATGGAAATCCGTTCGCAGGTTTTTTGTTGCCTCTCATTATCGAACGCTTCTCCCGTTGTTTTCCTCCGCTACGACGGGTACGCTGTGACCGGAGGTGAAGGACCGCCTCCATCCCATCCACTCCGCACCCGATCACAGGAGGACACCGACATGGCCGGAGAAAACATTCCCTGGCGCCATTCCCTGGACGAAGCGCGAAACGCTGCCCGCGAGCAGAACAAGCTGGTCTTCATCGACCTTTTCAATCCGGGATGAGGCGGCTGTCAAACCATGGGACGCGTGACGTACCCGAACCCGAAAGTGGAACAGTACCTCAAGGAGCATTTCGTTCCGGTGCAGTTCAATGTGGCGGACCAACCGGAAGTCATGGACCAATTCCATACTCCCTGGACCCCCACGCTCATCGTTGAAAGCCCCGACGGCACGGAGCATCGCCGGACCCAGGGGTATCTCGATCCCGAACGATTCATCGGGGAGATGGCGCTGGCCCGCCTCAAGAAAGCCATCAACGAGCGCAATTACGAGGAAGCTCACGGCCTCATCAACGAAACGCTGGAGGCGGTGAAGGGCGACCCGACTCGCGAGCCCGAGGCGATCTACTGGGCATCCGTGGCGACTTACAAGGCGAAAGACGAGGGTTTGCTGGATGGGTGGAACCGCCTGATGGACGAGTTCCCCGACAGCGAGTGGGCCAAACGGGTGGAATTCATCCGGATGTGAGAACCGCCCGGCGTTAAAGGAAAGACGCTTCAACTCCGGGCTATTCCTGTGCGCTTTTGGTAGTGGGGCAGACCGGAAGGATAGCATCGGTAGGAGGGAGGGGGTAGACCTCTCCCCCGGCCCCTCCCCGTGTCGGGGGGGGAGCCGAATCCGTTCATGGATCGATTCCATACGGTTTGAACAATCCTCCCCACCTGAACCATTGCCGCGCTTTTTTAGGGTATCCGCTTCAGATACAGGGGGCGAGGAGTGGCGAGAGGAACGGGAGGGTATAACTCCGGTTGACATGCCTCCCACCCCCAACCTCTGACGGTGAACGTTGACATGGATTTCATTCCGCCCTCAAGCACAGAGAATCTGGGAAAACAAGACTCTTCGGACTCTTCGGATTTCTACACCGCTCTGGCGCTGACCCAGGCCGCCCTCTACATCTCCACCGGCATCTGGCCCCTGGTGCATATGAAGTCGTTCGTGAAAGTCACCGGCCCCAAGAACGATTACTGGCTGGTGAAGACGGTGGGCGTGCTGGTGACGGTCATCGGCGGGGTGGTGGGGGTGGCGGGCCTCCGGCGCACGAAAGCGAAGGAGATCCCGCTGCTCGCCATGGGAGCCGCCGCCGGGTTGACCGCCATCGACATCATCTACGTGATCGAGCGGCGCATCCTGCCGGTCTACCTCCTGGATGCGCTGGCGGAGCTGGGTCTGATCGGCTGCTGGGCCATCATCCTGAAGCAGAACTTCTCGCAGGAGAACGCCTGATTCATCCTCTGGATCCCAGGGCAGAAAGAACGAAGGGGAGCACGTTTATGCGCTCCCCTTTCGCTTTCCTGTAATAAACAGGTCGGATCGCCTCCACCCTGATAACTGTAGTGCACCCCAATTCTTGGACACGGCGTAACTGAATGCTAACATGGTCCAA
>JAHWJO010000120.1 GCA_019348365.1 Armatimonadota bacterium
CGGCTTTGCGGAAGAGGCGAAACCCGCCCCCCCGGCCTCCGAGCGTCCGGCTCCCTCTGCGGCCCCCGAATCGGCGGAGAAGGTTGAGGAGACCCCGGAGAAGAAGAGCGGCGAGACCCCGGAGAAGCCGCCCGCCGCCCCTCCTGAAGCGAAGAAGGCCCTGACCCCGGAGGAAGAGAAGACCGCCGCCATCCGTGTGCGAGAGCTGAAACCCGGCGAGAAACCCACGCCTCCTCCCCCCGCCAAACCGGCCCGACCGGCGGTGAAACCCACTCCCGCCGCCGCGCGCCGCCCCGCTCCTCCTAAAAAGAAAGACTTTGCGAAGATTCTCGGCCCGCTGCCTCGCAAGCAGGTTTCCATGGATTTCCGGGGCATGGACGTGGACAATGTCCTGTTGATGTTCAGCACCTGGGCAGGGGTCACCATCCTCAAGGACCCCGGCCTCTCCGGTCCCGTCAACCTCATCCAGGGCCGGGAAGTCCCCCTCCTCGACGCCTTCAAGATCCTCGAAGCCGTCCTGAACCAGAAGGGGTACACCCTGGAGCGCGAAGGCCCGGTGCTCAAGGTCGTGCCGAAGCCGAAAGACGGCCCGCCCCCGAGCGCGACTCCCCCCAGGCCCGCCGAGCCCCCGAAGGAAGAGAAGAAGCCCGACGACGACAAGACCACCCGCATCTTCCCGCTGCAATACGCCAGCTCCACGACCGTCGCGCGGATCATCAACGATCTGTTCGGTGGCGCAGCCCAGCCCGGACAGCCGCAGCCGGGTCAGCCCGGCGGCCCTCCTCCCAATCAGGGCGGCCCCACCCCGCCGCCGGGCGCTCGTCCCGCCGGCGCACCCGGTCAGCCGGCGGGCCGCAAAGCGGCGGCCCAGGTCAAGGCGACGGCGGACTTCGATACGAACAAGGTCCTCGTCACCGGCGACCCCGCGATCATGGAGGACGTGGAGAAGGTCATCCTGGAGCTGGACAAGAAGCCGGACACCCCCCTGCAAACCCGCTCCTGGGTGCTGGACTTCGCTGAAGTCAACGACGTGGCGACCCAGGTGGCCGCGCTACTCGGCTCCATCTCCGGGACGGGCCGCGCCGGGTTCAGCCGGGAGCCCTCCTACGAACAAAGGGTCTTCGGCGGATTCAATCCGTTCCGCTCCAATACGGGGCCGACGACGGCGGCGGGCGGGCGCGTCATCTCCGACCCCCGCACCAACACGCTCACCGTCATCGCCACCGAGGAGCAGTTGGATCAGGTGGATGAGGTCGTGAAGGCGCTCGATAAGAAAGTCGAATACGCCTCCACCACGTTTATCATTCCCCTCAAACATGTTGAGGCCACCGAAGCGGCGTTCATGCTCGGCCAGCTCTTCCAGCAGCAGCGCAACAATAACGACTTCTTTCCCTTCTTCTTCGGCGGCGGGGGGAACCGCAACCAGAACCAGGTGCGGCAGCGCCGCCGCATCGGCGACCCGCAGTCCACCCGACCTTCCCTCAACAACCGGCAGAACAATAACAACCCGTTCGGGATCTCCAGCGACGAGAGCGCGTCGGTCGGCACGGCGGAAGGTTCGGACTCCTCCGCGCAGAGCGATCCGATCCGGCGGGAGCGCCGGGGCAATCCCCAGTTCGACGTTCAGGCCGTCACCACAGGAGAGGACCCGCAGGGCGACCTCCTTCCCCTCCCATCCACCATCACCATCGACGGCGCGCAGCTCGCGCAGTGGTGGGGCGATTTCAACCGGAACAACGCCCCCACCACCGGGCGCGACGAATCGGGGCGCGTCCGCCCTCTCGTCGATCTTCAGGGCAAGATCACCATCGTTCCCAACCTGAACTCGAACGCCCTCCTTGTCAACACGAACCCCTCCAACCTCCCGGCGCTCAAGGATGTGATCGCGCTCATTGACCGCCCGACCGCGCAGGTCCTCATCGAGGCGATCATCGTCGAGGCGAGCCTCGACGAATCGACGAAGCTCGGCTTCACGCTCAACTGGACCGAGTCTCCCGCGTTCGGCAATGCCAACACCACCCAGCGCACGACGGTGAACCTGCCCGTCGCCGACGCCATCGGCGGGATCAAGACGACGATCCTCGGGCAATCGTTCGACGCCGTCGTGCAGGCCGTCAAGAGCGACCGCCGCTTCCGGGTGCTCTCCACCCCCCGCATCTTCACGCAGAATAACCGGCAGGCGGCCATCGCCATCGGCCAGGAGGTCCCCATCCCCAACGCCCGCGTCTCCTTCGGCTCCACCTCGCAGGAGGTGGACTACCGGACCGTCGGCGTGGTGCTCGACGTGACCCCCCACGTCACCGCCGACGGGTTCGTGAACATCGAAGTGGGGCAGGACGCGAACGACATCGCCGGGTTCGCGACGCTCTTCGGCAGCCAGGTCCCGATCATCAACCGCCGCACGACCGAGACGACGGTTTCCCTGAAAGACGGACAGACGGCGGTGCTCGGCGGCCTCATCCGGAACAGCACGCAGAACATCAACACCAAGATCCCGATCCTGGGGGATCTGCCCATTATAGGCAGCCTGTTTCGCTCCAAGGACAAGGCGAACAGCAACACGGAGCTGATGGTCTTCCTCCGTGCCCAGATCGTCAACTACGCCGATGAATTAGAAGACCTGAAGGATCGACAGGGTAAGGAAGCCGGCATCCACCCCGACAGCCCCGCCGGGAAGATCCTGAATCTGAAGGAACCGGACTCCCGCGCCCCTCAGGAATTGCCGAAGAACACGCCTCCCGGCGCTCTTCCCGCCACCACTAACGGCCCGCTGTAAGGCCATTGGGGAGTGGGGGGATCGCCCTCACCCCGTCGCTCACCTTCGTTCGCGACTACCCCTCTCCCAATTCTGGGAGAGGGGATCTGATGAGTTCACTCCACAACAGGACCGAGGCAGGGTACAAGCTTACGGGAACGACAGATCGGAATGAGTGGGGTACCAGAAGAGAATTCCTCCCTCCGGAAAGGTGTGTTTTGCATCCCGATTCCCTCTCCCGGAATTGGGAGAGGGCCAGCGCGGAGCGCGGGGGTGAGGGCGCAACTCCCAATTTCCCCACTCCCCCATCATCCCGGAATAGAATGAGAAATGGTTACCCGTTCCAATAAGGGTTTGAACGGTACAAATATCGGGGTAATCTGTTATGTAAACTTCAATCGCTTGTACCAGCCGAGTCGCGACCGGGAGGGAACGGAGCAGCCCGGCTGATCTGATTAAGAGGGGAAACGACGATGCCTCAAGACACGGGTGGGATGACCGTTCGGCAGGCGGGACGCAAGGGCGGCGTAAAAGGCGGCCGTACGACCGCTGCCCGTTACGGTCATGAATTCTACGAAAAGATCGGCCGCAAAGGCGGCACCGTCCGGAAGAGCCAGCTGGGCTCCGAAGGGTATGCCGAACTCGGTCGCAAAGGCGGTCAGGTGCGAAAAGCAGCCCTGGGCCATGAAGGCTACGAAGAGCTGGGCCGCAAGGGCGGGCAGAAGGTCCGCGATCTGATTGCAAAAGGCAAGCTGGCGATGGAAGCGGAGAAAGGATAGCCCGCCTCTCCCGGACTCTCTCTGGCGTGGCGCAACCTCTTTATTCCGGCCTTGCAACAGAGAAGATCTGTCGCTGCACCGTAGAACTAAAGAACTCCTGACTTTCATCGTCAGGAGTTCTTTAGTGTCTGTCGTAAGCGGATATCGCTTCTGTCAAAGCCATGCAAGGATTACACGTCGCTTGATCTACTCTCCCTCTCATGACGATAATCCGGTACGATAATCTCCCATGGGCGTGATACCCGTCAGCTTTTAGCCCGCATGTTGAGGCGCCGTCCCTCGTCCCTTCGGCTGTCCTCAACCATTCAGTGACGGAGGAAGCTGAATCTGGCATTTATCGCATACGCGGTGGAGGGTGCGTCTCCCGTCGCCGTCCGTCTCGTAAAAATTTTGTATGGTTTTCCACTTCCGGCATCGCCGGCAGTACTGCAATTGCTTAAAGGTCAACCAGTGGATCACACCCCGTTTCATCGATTTGATGCGCATGAGTCGTTCCTTCTCTTCGTCATCTCTTCCATGAGGCCCTGGTGTGCCGTTCAATTACGTCCCTGCTGATATCGGCAGAGTCTCGTCCTTCCAATCCCAACGCTCCTGCGTAATGACGGCTCGATGCAGGCCCGATCGGGAACCGCCGATCTTCTCGTCCTGTGGTTTTCTCCAGATAAAGCGGGAAATAGTCGGAGAAGAGGAGTACGAGAACCGATGCGAAACCGGTTAGGGGATCGCCCCTTCTCATCGCCTCATACTTTTGAACGCTGAAGGAACACTGGCGGGACGGATTCCGTCCCCCGCATGGCTTGCCGTCTTGCAGTCAGCCTGATTATATCATTCCTTTGATCTGCTTTCTACGATTCCTTCGATGATTTTCCGTATCTTCAAGCCGCCCTTACGTCGTTCCATTTCCCTTATGGGGATGTGCCTCCTCTGTCTGTACGGCGCGATGCATGACAGCTACGGCGGCTCACCCCCTTCGCTCAATGCCGCACCCGCAAGCGTCTCGGGGCGCACGGTCATGGCGTTCTATTACACCTGGTACGGGACGCCAGGGTTCAATGGCTCGTGGCTGCACTGGAACGAAGGCGGTCATCATCCGGACCGCCGCACACCTGCGGGGCTGCCGGACATCGGTTCGACCCATCACCCACCGGTCCTCTACGACTCCCTGGATCCGGCGCTCGTCCGCCGACACCTCCGGGAAGCGAGCGGCGCGGGGATCAACGTGCTGATCCCGACATGGTGGGCGCCGAACGACCGGCATGACCGCGCCTTCGCCCTCCTCCTTCGCGAAGCGGAAGCCCGGCTGAAGAACCCGGCCTTCCCGGCTGTCACCCTCGCCGCCCATTACGAGCTCGTGCCGGAAAATGTCCCCGACCCCGTCTCCGCGACGGTGAACGGCCTGCTTTTTCTTCTGAACACCTACGGCGACAGCCCGGCCTATTACCGCCACGAAGGAAAGCCCGTCATATTCGTCTATGCCCGCGCCGTCTCGCAATTGAGCCGGGACCAGTGGCGGGAGGTCCTCCGGCGCGTCAGGGCGGACCGACCCGCTCTGATCGTTGGGGACAGCACCGACCCGGCGTTGTACGGCGTCTTCGACGCCCTTTTCGACTACAACCCGGTCGGGGCCGTCGTCGCCGGGGACGACATGGAGCAGCGCTACCGGGAGGCGGTGCAGGAGGCGCGTTCCCACCGCCGCCCCGCTATGGTGACGGTCCTCCCCGGCTACGACGACAGCCACATCGGGCGCGCGGCCCCGATCATCGCGCCTCGAGAAGACGGTCGGCTCTACATGCGCCTCTGGAACGCCGCCCTCGACGCGCAGCCGGACTGGGTCCTCATCACCTCGTTCAACGAGTGGCACGAAGGTTCCGAGATCGAGCCGAGCATCGAGCATGGGGATCGCTACCTGACCCTGACCCGCGACTTCGCGCGGATGTTCCATACGGGCCAGCCGCTCGTCCTCCGGGATGCGAGAGAGATAGAAACGCCCCTTCCCATGCTCCGGGGCGCGGTGGTGATCACCCCAGTCCAAGGCTCCCGGTTCGCCCTGGAGGAGACGGGGAACGGGGGCATCGTGGCGCACAACCGGAGCGCCGGACCCGGACGGCTGCGTGTGAACGTACGGGACGACGAAGAACCCTACGCCTTCGAGCGGGGCCGGGAGGACCGGCTCTGGCGGGTCCTCCCCCCCGATTCCCGACGGAGGCGAGAGTATGTTTACACGCTGGCGACCGGCACCTCCGCTGAGATCTGGCAGCCGGAAACGTTCATTGCCGCGCGCCCGGATAGCCCCTATCGGGACATGGTCGATCTCCGCCTCCACCTCGAACTCACCTCCGAAGCGCCGGGGGCCGAACCCCGGCAGTGGCGGGTCTATCCCGACGGCACGTTCCCGATCCGGATCCGACTCCGCAATGAAGGGAATCAGATTCTGGATAGGGGAGAGACCGAACTCTGGGCTCCGGAAGGCTGGGGAATCGACCGGAGCGAGTTCTTCCGCCAACTGAAGCCGGGGCAAGCTGCGTCCACCGTCCTCACCGTACGCCCTTCGCCGCGAGCGGCCATCGGCCGGCCCGCCCCGGCGTTCGTCTGGGTCCGGTTCCATCCGGCGGCCAAGACGGGTGAGGGTGCAGGAAACCGCAACGGGCAGCGTCTCTTATTCCAATCCAGTGTTGATCTCCTGCCGATCCGGCCCGTCGAGACGCAATTTCGTTACGGCGCGCGCGAGGAGACGACGCTGCACCTGAAGAACCTTTTCCCGGACCGTACCCTGAAGGGGACGGCGTCCTTCCGCGCCGCCGAAGGCCGAACTCTGAAAGATCGGGAGAAGTCGTTCACACTGAAGCGAGACGCCCGCCTCCGCTTCGATCAACAGTTGCCCGACGTTGAGCCCCCTGCCCTGCGGCGTACCTACGCCACTCTCATGCTGGGGCGATACCGCCAGCTCACTTCTGCGGTGGACACGGCTACTCTCGCGCTGGGAGCGACGAACGAGCCTCAGGGGGTGGAGTGGGTGGACTGGGAGGATGGCCGGATGGAGCCCGTCACCGATACAAAGGGTCCGGCCCGCCGTGCGGTCCCTCACCGGCCCGGCGAACCCCATTACGCCTACTTCAACGTCACGGCGGGACTCCCTGCAGTGGGCGACACGTACGTTCAGGTGGAGTACCAGGACGAGGGGACCGGCGTCCTCCGGCTGCAATACGATTCCATGGATCCGAAAGCGACTCTGGAGGGCCGATACAAGGATGCCGGGGAAGTCCGGCTCACGAACACCGGCGCGTGGAAGCGACAGACATGGAAGCTCGCCGATGCCCGGTTTGCGGGCCGCCAGAACGGCAGCGCCGATTTCCGGCTGGCGTTCGGGCCGGAACCGCTCCTCCTGCGCCGCGTGACCGTCTCGAAATGGCCCCCGCCTGAAATACCGAACGTGCCCAACGGCTGAATGCCCTTCGGTTCCATCGTCCTCTTCGTTGCCAATTCCCGGCGGTACGATATAATAGAGCCCGAACGCAAGAGTTTAGAAACAATTTGTTGAACTCGACTCAAAATGATGGCTCCGACGGCCAGGAAAACCGCTTTCAGGGAATCAGTTTATGGAACGCCGCCGAACGTTGCGCCGAAAACGAGCCCCCCTCCCTCCTCTCACCCTGGAGACGAAGTGGGGGTGGATGCCCTGCGTAGAGATGGGATGGTGCGCGGTTCCCTCCGCTTTCCTCCGTTACGCCGGTGCACTGGGCATCACCCCCGAAGAAGGCTGGCTTCTCCTTCAACTCCTCGATCTCAAATGGACCGAGGGACGCTCCTCCCTCCCTCATCTGATCGACCGCTGTCGCCTCAGCCCTGAAGCCATTCACCAAATCCTGCGCTCCCTGGAAGAGCGTGGTTTCCTGAAGCTCATCCCCAAACACCATAAAGTCGCCGCTAACGGGAGAACTTCCGTACCGCCGGGTAAAAATGGAACGCCGAACGGGAACGGCAACGCTTCCAACGGCTCAACGCCTTCCCCTGAACCTAACACCGGAACTCTTTCCGGATGGGAGATCGACCTCTCTCCCCTGCTCCAGGCCCTCAACGAATACGTCATGCGTGGCGGCGACCTCTCCGCCGGATTTCTCCGGCTTTCCTCCGTACAGATCCGGAAAGATCGCCCCTGACGCTTCCCCTCCCCGAATTCCGACTGCGTGTAACAATCCCATCGCATCCCTGCACCCTGAAAGATCTCCGGGTACCATGCGAAAGAGAGATTCGCATCCGCCTGTGCTTGTACGAAGAGTCCGCATGAAAATCGCTCCGTGCCCTCCCTCCCTCCGGGATTTTTTGGGAAGTTTATGGAACAACGGCACAGGTGAAGCAGAACGTACACAGGGAAGAAATAATGCGGGCTCGACGAGAGAGAAAACAACGGATGACCGTCTCGGAACTTGATCCTATGAACGAGGTACGTGTACAGAATCGGTTCGCTCCTCCCTCCGGGGAGCGGAAAAACCGCCGCCGCGCCCATGAGAGCGGATCCATCGCGCCGCTGATGCTCGGACTGATGGTGGTGATGCTCACCATTGCGCTCGGCATTTTCAGCCTGTCGGAAGCCCAGTCGAAATTCGTTATGGACGACAGCAAGCGCCTCGCCGCCCTCAACCTTGCCGAAGCGGGGGTGGAGCGCATCGTCTGGCGCTTGCGGCAGCCTTCCGATGTGGCGGGGAATTACGGCCCTTTCTGGCGCAACGTGGCCCTCGAACGGGACGTACAACTGGCTAGCGGCACCTACTACCTGACTTCCATGGATGAAAACACGGCGGGCGTGCGGGGCTTGCGGATTCAGGGATGCATCCCGAGGCGGACTGCCCTCAATGCGGTCTGCTCGGAGCTGTACGTGGAGGTCGCCCCCATCTACATGAAGCCCTGGTCCGGGGCTGCGCTGGGCGACACCGGCGTGCCCGTCGCCAACGGGGGCACCGACAGCTTCAAATCCTCGGAGGGTCCGTACGGCACGGGTCCCATCTATCAAAACGGCGATGTCGCGACGAACAATACCGCCGCCGGGTCCATTTCCATCGGCAGCAACGGAACGGTCCAGGGGAAAGCGTACTATCCGCCGACAGCCGGTGCGACGGTGGTGAGCGGCGCGGACCGGGCGACGGGCGGCGCGGCCCCAAACCCCGCGACGACGGAATTCGTCTCCATTCCCCCCATTCCGCCCACGGCCATCTACCTCCAGCCCTACGACGGTAAAGTACTTAAAACCCTGGACGGAACGGTGCTCTCACAACCGCTCCTGCCCGGAGTATACGTCTTCCGGGCGAACGGAAATAAAAAATCCATCGAAATCAAGGGCACGGACAGCCTGCTGGTGGCCGGAACGGGACAGACCGTCTTTTATCTGGATGGCGACGCGGAAATCGCCGGGAACGGTATCGTGAACAGCACCGCCCTTCCCCCCAACCTGTTGATCTACGGGAGGAGTACGAACAACGCGGCCAGCCCCCCCATCCCCGGCTGTCTCAACATCGACATCGGCGGAAACGGGCATTTTCACGGGGCCATTTATGCGCCTCAGGCATCCATTTCCCTCAATGGTGGTGGCTCCAACGGGAGCGTCTCGGGTTCCCTGGCCGGAAAGTCCGTCACCTTTAACGGAAACGGCACCGTCATCCACTATGACGAATCCCTGCGAGAGCTTGCCGGGGTGATCCGCGCGTATCGGCTCAACACCTGGACCCAATTGAAGTAATCCCCAGAGCATCTCCCGATCCTCATCCGGTGAAGAGTGAATACAATTACTTGACCGCCCAGAGTGCTCTGTTCTTCCTTTGAAGCTATTTCAATCCTCTGAAGGGACTCTGGAATTGAGTTTTGGCAGAGGATGAGATAGGCTGGAGGTTCTCTGTGGGCGGGAGGGGGTAGACCTCTCCCCCGGCCCCTCCCCGACAAATCAGTACGCGGTGAAGGGAGCCGAATTCCTTCATGGATCGATGGATTCTAAGTTGAACAGTCCTCCTAAAAGGAACCCCTTCCTTTTTTCTTTTGTGCCTTCTTCCTTACCTGAAACCGTACCGGAAAAAGCCTTCCCCGGCAGATTACCTGGCAGACGATGGAGCGACGTCCCTGCATCTGATACACTTTAGAAGCACACATAAACGCTTTTCACCGGGCATAAACGCTTTTCACCGGGGAGGAATCGCATTGCCGCTGGAGGATCTGATTCGGCCCGGCCTCGCTCTCGTGTTCATCGGGTTCAACCCCTCTCAAATCGCGTGGGAGCGAGGCCACTACTATGCCAACCCGGTCAACCGGTTCTACCGGCTCCTCCACGAATCGGGGCTGACTCCGCGCCTCTATCGCCCGGAGGAGGACCGTTCCCTGCTCGACCTGAGCATCGGCGCGGTCGATCTCCTGCCGGGGAAACCCTCCCCCCGCGCCGGAGACTACCCGGCCCATGAATTCCGCTCCGGCGTGGAGCCCCTCCGCGAGAAGATCGAAGCGTTCGGGCCGCGCGCCGTCTGCTGCAACGGCTACGGCGTGTTTCAGTATCTCTATGGGCGAACCCCAGACTGTCCCGGCCTTCAGGAAGGCTTGAGTTTCGGGGGGAGTCTCGTCTTTGCCACGCCTTCCACCAGCGGCCTCGCCAATGGAAAACACGCGGAGCGACTCCGCGCCTTCGCCGAGATGTCGGAATGGATGAAGGGCATCGAGCATTGAGCGTTGGGCTTTGGGTGTTGAGCATGGGGGGAGGAGCATGGGGCGAGGAGCATGGGGGGATGGATTATTGGGATAGGGGACGATTGAGAAGCGTGCTGAACGTTCACCTCAGAATGTTTACGGTACATCACCGGTTGTTCTCGCCCCCGATTTGTGGAATGAGACAATAAGAGAAACATTTTCCTGAAAACTGTGTCCTTTAGATAGGGTACGCGCTACCTGAGAGCTCTATGAAGAGATGCGCCGACGCTGCCAAAAATTAAGGCGCTCCCCT